>JBMNNS010000066.1:0-9109 GCA_050942625.1 Dethiobacteria bacterium | reverse complement strand
GCAAATTCCCGCCTTCTAAAACAAGGCGGCGCTGTTTATAGATGATCTCCCTTTGTTGATTGAGAACATCATCATATTCCAAAATATGCTTGCGGATCTCAAAGTTACGCCCTTCCACCTTTTTTTGGGCACTTTCAATTGCCTTGCTGATCATAGGGTGTTCGATAGGCACATTTTCTTCCATACCTAACTTTTCCATAATGGAACTGACATTCTCCGAACCAAAAAGCCGCATTAAGTCATCCTCCAGTGAAACAAAAAATTGGGAGGATCCTGGATCACCCTGGCGTCCGGAACGGCCCCTTAACTGGTTATCAATCCGCCGGGATTCATGCCTTTCCGTACCAATAATATGCAACCCACCTTTTTCAACTACTTCTTTGTGGTTGGCCGTCCAGATTTCGCGAGCCCTCTGTATTTTTTCCTTTTTTTGTTCCTCGGAGTATGTTTCGTTTTTATTAATTTTGTCTATTTCAGCATCAAGGTTGCCACCAAGGACAATATCGGTACCCCGCCCGGCCATATTGGTGGCAATAGTGACCCCTTTTATTTTTCCAGCCTGTGCCACTATTTCAGCTTCTTTTTCATGATGTTTGGCATTTAAAACCTGGTGTGGTATACCGCGCCTTTTAAGCATCCGGCTCAGTTCCTCAGATTTTTCTATGGAAATCGTCCCTACCAAAACAGGCTGACCTTTTTCATAGCATTCGGCTATCTTTTCCACCACAGCATTGAATTTGGAGCTTTCCGTACGGTAAACTGCATCAGGGTAATCGTGGCGGATCATGGGCTCATTGGTGGGTATGACAACGACATCCATACCATAAATTTTGCGAAATTCTTCTTCCTCCGTAAGGGCTGTACCGGTCATCCCTGCCAACTTTTCATACATACGAAAATAATTTTGAAAGGTAATAGAAGCGAGCGTTTGACTTTCACGGGCAACTTTTACTTTTTCTTTAGCCTCTATAGCCTGGTGCAACCCGTCACTATAACGTCTCCCAAACATGAGCCTGCCCGTAAATTCATCGACAATCACCACTTCCCCGTCTTTTACCACGTAATCCCTATCCCTTTTCATCAATGCATGTGCCTTCAATGCCTGGTTAAGATGGTGTGAAAGTTCCATATTTTCTTCATCTGCAAGGTTGTCAATCCCTAAAAATTTTTCTACCCTTTCCACACCTTCTTCTGTTAGTACAACACTTTGGGCCTTTTCATCTACTGTATAGTCATCATCCTTTTTCAAGCGTGGTACAAAACTAGCAAATTTTTCATAAAGTCCGGTAGCCTTTTCTGCAGCCCCGGAAATAATGAGGGGTGTTCTGGCCTCATCAATCAGAATACTATCAACTTCATCGACGATCGCATAGTGCAGAGGCCTTTGTACAAGGTGATCCTTATGGATAACCATGTTATCCCTCAAATAGTCGAAGCCAAATTCATTATTTGTCCCATAGGTGATATCTGCCTGATAGGATTCCCTGCGCTGCTGAGGATCCAGCCCATGAACAATAAGCCCTACCTTTAAGCCAAGCAGCTCATAAACAGGGCCCATCCATTCCTTATCCCTTTTGGCAAGGTAGTCATTTACTGTTACAATATGCACTCCTTTGCCGGTCAAAGCATTTAGATAGGCCGGCATGGTCGCTACAAGCGTTTTACCCTCCCCGGTTTTCATCTCCGCAATGCGACCCTGGTGAAGAATCAGGCCTCCAAGGACCTGTACATCAAAGGGTCTCATCCCCAGCGTCCGGCAGGCAGCCTCACGGACGAGAGCGAAAGCTTCGGGCAAGATTTCAAGAAGCTTTTCCCCCTTTGCTATTCTTTCCTTAAACTGGGATGTATAGCTGGCAAATTGTTGATCGCTGAGCTGTTTCATGCGATCCTCATAAGAATTTACTTCCTCTACATAATGCCAGAGTTTTTTAACCTCCCTTTCCTGGGAATCCAAGATCCTTCTAAACGGATCTATGATAGCTTTTAAAAAACCCATAAAATACTCCTCCTAAGGTGGCACAGATATGTTATCTGTTTTGTTAAACATATTTTACTAAATTAAATATTTAATTACAAGACAGATAACACCTCAAGGGTAGTGACGAGGCAAGGGAGTAGAAAAACCTGCAAAAAAAGAAGGCAAGCAAGTAATATCCGCCAAAACTGCTTTGGCGCCCTCCTTTTTAAATAGTTTTTTACTTTCGGGGCCGCCAGGGCCCGTTAGTACGCCTATAAAAAAGGCCTTCATACTTTTGGCAGCCAAAAGGTCGGCTCTTGAATCACCTACGACCCAACATCTACCCTCCTCAGGTAGGGGTAACTTTAAAACCAGCTCGCTATCATTATAATCATTTCCCCAATAGGCTTTTAGAAAGGAAAAAGGATGGGGTTTGCTTAATAAGCCATTCCACCCCTCACCAAGGCGCTGTTCTGCTTGTTCAACTTCACTGTAGGTGACCACAGATTCCGGATCAAAAAAAGGCCAAAGCCCCATCTGTTTTAGTGGTGCATAAATTTCAGCACGGGGACGTCCGGTTGCTATGCCTAAGACCCACCCCTGGCTGGCTAATTGGGTTAAAACCTCCTTGATCTTCTCAACCGGCAAAAGGGGTTCTTCACGGTGAATCAACCCCCTTTTGCCAGGAGAAACCTGCCCCTTACTTCTTCCTTTTTTTATTATTGCCTCTCCCAAATACCATTCCTGAAAAAGCCCTTGTATTTCCCTCCATAAGATGGAAAGGGGGGCAAAAATATCAGCAGCAAAAGTGCTAAAAGCAGCAGGTAGCAAGGAAGCCAACCGATCCATTAATTCCCCGGGACCCTGCGCTTCCCCGGTCCAGTTGCCTAAAATAGCTCCGAAGTTAGGGAACCAATACCCCTGTTCTTTCCCGCCAGAGGATAAAAGCTGAGAGAAAAAAGCTAAATGCTGAAGTTGAAAGGATCCCTCCCAGGGCAAAGATGAGGTCCTGATAAGCCCCCTCTCTGTTAAAAACCTGAACATCATTACCAGTTGAAATGAAAAAGTTAAAAAAGCAAGATCCCAGTTGGAATTAACCGCCCTGCTCTTAAAAAAGGAAATGACCCTGTCGTTTTGAAAAATTACCTTACGTATAGAGGCAATTTCCTCGGGGGCCAGATCCTTTTTAAACGGAAAAAGCGTTGTCGGTATCGCAAGGCCTAAAAATCTTTTATGAAAAAGGAGTTCCCAAACAACCAATGCTGCCGAATCCCAGTAACGCTCCTCACCTGTGATAACACCATCCATATCAAAAATAATCTTCCCCCTGCAAACGTTCACAATAAATTTTTCCTCCAAACACCAATTTATAGGGTGCCTCAGCTTGTAATAACTTATTTTACCACTGCCAGCCGTTAAGTGCCTTCCAGCAACTGTCCTCTTACTCCTGCCTTTCTACTTGCATTTCAATGGTCCCAGCAACACCGGCTGTCATCCCCTTACGCCAGGAGCTCAGTTCAAGCGCCCTATGGAGAGCCTCACCAAAAGCACGAAACGCTGCTTCCCAAAGATGGTGACCATTTTCGCCTTTCAATATATTCAAGTGCAGGGTACAACAGGCCCCCTGCACAAAGCCTTCCAAAAAAGTTTTTAGATCCTCAGAATTGGTGCCCTCTGTCCGGGCAGGGATAGATACATCTTTGGCATTGAAATCAAAATAGGCACGGTTTTCAAAGCTGATTACTGCCTCTGCCAATGCTTCATCGATTGTAGCAACGGCAAATCCATAGCCTTTCAGCCCTTCATCGACCCTTGATTCCACATGCTCTTTTAAGGCCCTTCCAAAGGTAATACCGATATCCTCACAAATGACGTGTTTGAGATCAAAATCCTTGAGTTCCACAGCAACTTCTAAGTTAAATTCCCCCCGCCAGATAACATGCTCCAGCATATGGCTCAAAAAAGGCATTGTCGTTTGCAGTCCTTTTTTAGGGTTAGCATAACGGGGGCCAAAGTCAACTTTAACTACAACTTCAGATTCAGCAGTTTTTCTTCTCGCAATTATTTGCAATATAATACCGGGCCAAAGAAAACAGCAGTCAGGCTGCTTCCCGGGACACCCCCTTTCTATAAAATAACTACGATATTCTGTCCCTTTCCCTTACTGCCATGGCATGAGCAGCAAAACCTTCTACTTCAGCAATATGTACGGCAGCCTTTTTTACCTTGTCGAACCCACTGCGATTTACATAAGCAAACGAAGAACGTTTTAAAAAGTCGTGCACAGAAACCCCGGAATAAGTTTTGGCAAAGGATCCTGTGGGAAGTATGGCGTTCGGACCAAGTAGAAAATTACAGAGGGTAATTGGTGTATAAGATCCCAAAAGGATCTCCCCGGCATTTTTTAGGCGGGGAAGTATGGAAAAAGGTTCCCCGGTTAAAACTTCAAGGTGTTCAGGGGCATACTCGTTAATAAACCGGATTGATTCTTCCATGCTTTCAGTTAAAACAATACCTCCATAAGTATTAAATACCTTTTCTACGTAAAGACGCCTTTCTTCAGGTAGTTTTTCCAAGAGCCTGCCGATTAGGGCAGGAATTTTATCAGCCAGTTCCTGGCTATGGGTTACCAGCAAGGAAGCAGAGTCGGGACCGTGTTCGGCTTCAATCAAGAGATCAAGCGCTGCTATTTGGGCCTCTGTTTCCTCATCGGCAAGTATAATTGCTTCGCTTGGTCCGGCCGGCAAACCAACATCGATAACTCCATAAAGCAGCCTCTTGGCAGCACTGACATAAGCATTCCCAGGGCCTACCACCTTGCGGCAGCGGGGTACCGTTTCCGTTCCAAATGCCACAGCAGCTATGGCCTGCATGCCTCCAACCACAAATATCTCCTTAACCCCGGCAATATGGGCTGCTGCTAGCGTAGGAAGCTCAATATTACCGCCCTCCCCCGGGGGTGTACAAACGATAATACGAGGAACACCGGCAATAACTGCCGGTATCCCCAACATTAGCATCACAGAAGGAAAACTGCCCTTTCCCCTTGGAACATAAAGGCAAACATCGGATATGGGGGTAACCTTTTCCCCCGCCAGTATACCGTTATCAATTTCCTTAAACCACATTTCCTGGGGCAATTGTCCTTCATGAAAGCTTTTTATATTAGCAGCAGCGTAAAGAAGTGCCTCCCTCGTTACCTTGTCAATCTTATGGAAAGCGGCTTCCATCTCCTCAACTGTTACCCGCAGTTGTTCCTGAGTCATTGTGACTCCATCAAACTTTTCAGTATAATATAAAAGGGCCTTGTCCCCTCCCTTTCTGACACCTTCAATCACTTCTGCAGCAAGGGATTCATGCAAAGTGACATCTTTTTCTGCACGGTTTAACAAAGTTTTTAGCTCACCCGGGGTTATTTGGGATAGGCGATATACTTTCACCATATCAGCTCCTGTTTTTTATTTTTGTCTGCATTCACCAGCTAATGGAAATGCAGACAATCCAGCCGTCCCAATCTTCCAACCTTCCAGCTTTCCTATCAATATGTTGGGCCAATTTCATCCACCAGGGCCCATAATCCCCCTAGAACCAGGGAATGTCCGCCACGAATAATAGGTATTTCAGACTCAACGGTTGCTCTGGTAAATTCCCTCCAAACCGGCTCTTTGATCTCCTGCCAGAGCCCCAGGTCGGAAAGAAAACGCTCCTCCGGTGTTAAACGGAGCTTTAGATGAACCATCAGTACCCTTGTATCTAAAAAGGCACAATGAGCAACCTTTTCCATATATTTTACAAACTTGGCTGGGCCTATCTCCTCTAAAAAATAGCCCATCAAGGAAATAGCTTCGCCGCTTTTTTCCCGGCCCAGGGATTTCATGCCCCTTTCTTCCGAAAAAATGCGCAAGCGAACCTTTAGATTAAGATTAATATGCCTGATAACCGGTGCACCAACTCTACCCAGGAGCAAAACCTCCTCATAGTCGCCGCGAAGGACATCCTTAGCTTTTTGCAAAGGAGTAAGATCCAGGCTAAGTTTTTCCAACCTTTCCCGGGCACGTGGGCCAACAAGGGGGCTCCCCGCCAGGATCATTAAATCCGAGGGGGTATCCAGGTCAAAGGTGAATCCTATGGTATTTCTAAGAAGTTTGTGTTCAACGCCGGCTTCGTCCTCCAGGGCAATGGCCAAAAAATTATCTATCACCGGAGGTTCAATCCGGTTGATCAAGCTTCCTGGTGAAAAGGCTACTATATCCGCAGATTGGGCATTATTGGAATAAACAACATTTTTACTATTCAATAAAAGAGTACACACCTCTTCTAATTCCTTTATTGTTACAAAAGGGATGCTAGACCCACCCATATAAAAAATATTTTTTAGTCCTTCCTGGTTAATCAAGTCGCGAAATACTCTGCCAAAATGAAACTTGGCGGCGGGAATTTCATTTTCCAAAACCTTAACTCCCATTGCCGCCACTTCTTTTGCCAGCCGGGAATAGTTGGTCAACAGGTATATTGATCCAATCTGTTTAACTTGTTTCATCTTGGTGATGTTGTCGAGCAGGACTGCCTGCCGCACGTCGACCAGTATTTTTTCAATCTCGCCAGCTGGCTCGCCCCCCTCAAAAATTACAACGCTTACAGCATCTTCCATCGCTATCCCCATACCTTTCCTTTTACAAACAGATATTTCTTAATTCATTATTTAGGCTCTATCAACCCATAGTTTCCATCCTTGCGTCTATAGATAACATTGACTTCTTCCGTTTGAGCATGGGTAAAAACAAAAAAATCATGACCAAGCAAGTTCATCTGCAAAATAGCTTCTTCCAGCGGCATTGGTTTCATTAGAAAACTTTTTGTTCTGACGACTCGAGGTTCTTCATCCTCATCACTTTCAGGATCACTTTCAGGAGTCCTGGGAACATATTTTACATTTAATTCTTTCAGTCCCTGCTGCCGGAGTTTGCGATTAATCCTTGTTTTGTATTTGTGCATCTGGCGCTCGATTTTATCCACAACAAGGTCTATGGAAGCGTACATGTCCTGGGTTTTTTCTTCACCCCTGAGCAACAGTCCGTTAATAGAAAGAGTAACCTCCACAATATGATCCTCTTTCACTACACTTAAGGTAACCTGAGCCTCCATTTCCGAATTAAAATATTTGTCCAACTTACTTAGTCTTTTATTTAAATAGTCTTGTAATGCCGGAGTTATTTCAATGTTTTTACCGCGGACATTAATCTGCATAAAAATATCCTCCTTTCATTACCCTAAGCCCCTTACAGTTTTTCAAGCTATATTTTTAGGGTGACTTTTAATATTCCCTATTTATAACCTAAATCCCTTCCCAGTTTTATAATATCCTGCTACATTGTTTCAATAAATGAAAGAAGAGAGGCATCATTGCCCCTCCTCATTAATCCCTGAGGTTAGCTAAAAAAGTTTATTGACAAGTTATCTCCCTCACAGATTTAAACCTTAACAACCTTAGCAGCTTGCGGGCCCCTGCTCCCCTCAACAATATCAAACTCTACTTCCTGGCCTTCGGTTAGGGTTTTAAAACCTTCTTCCTCAATGGCGGAATAATGAACAAACACATCTTCTCCATCTTCCCTTTCGATAAACCCATAACCTTTTTCTTTACTAAACCATTTCACCCTGCCCAACATTAAAACATACCTCCTAAAAATTGAAATCTGTGAGGTTGGGAAACTCACACTTTAAACTTTTTTAGACTCTATCACATTCAAATTAGCTTGTCAAATAAAAAATATAGCAGGATATTTACAGGATATTTAAGTGTATATTTTAGGTACCAGCACCGGCGACCCCGGACAAAAATGATGTCGCCAGATAGTTCTCTTTGATAGTATGTCTTTGAATAGTCTTCATAATCATAAGGTTTGAAGCTTCTCCTCCATGCTTCCAAGAAGGTGAATTTTTATCCCGGTTCCTGGTCATCTTTAATAAGATAAACCTTTACATTTTTGCGGCCAAATTGTAGTGCTTCTTCATGTTTGTCAAATAGGAGATCAATTCTATTATTTTTAATTGCACCACCTGTATCCTCAGCCCTTGCAAAACCATAACCTTCAATATAAACAAGGGACTTTAAAGGAATACAGTCAGGATCAACTGCAATTATGTGGGGTTTTTCCGGGCTTCCGTTACCGGCGACAGCTTTTTCCCCTGTAAAAGTAAAACCATCGTTATAAAAACCTGTACAATAGGCAGTACCCTGTTCGTTAAGAGGGCACCCGGAGCCAGGTGTCCCTGGGCAATAAGCTGTAGCAATCACCTCCAGCTCCTTTATATAATTGAAAGTCCTGCCTCCCCGGGAAACTGCGGTGTTATCTCCATATTCTAATATGCGGTTTACCGGGGAGGTAACAACTCTGCTGGAAATGATCTCATTGTATATGACACTGCCATTTTGCACGATCAACCCTATGACATTTTCCCTTGCCCCCTCACAACCATTCTGCACTACCTTTACCACTCCAGGTTCCAACCGGGGATTATTGATCCTGATTGTACTAAATGGTATCGGTTCTTTTTCAATAAAACACTTTTCTTCTAAACCAATAATTTTTATTTCATCATAAGGGTACAAAGGTTTGGTTAATGCAGAAAATACCGAATCAGGTTTATGAAGATAAATATTTTTTTCCCTAAGAAAATCTCCGACCGTACCGGCATTTGTCCATACCTGCTCATTCTTTCCACCCTGTACCAGAAAAACCGGTTTCGCCCGGTTTATTTCTATCAGATCACCATCTTGTATCTTATTTTTTTTGCCTGGTTTTACATCATCGTGAACATTTACCTCCAACTTTTTCTTTTTTAATAGTTCCTCCACGGTATTACAAAACGTAAAATATTTTTTTGCTTCCCCTCCATCAATAACAATGACAACCTTGCACTGACAAAAAAAGAAAGTGAAGACGAGCAAAAGGGCTAAAAGGGAAAAGGCAAAGAATATATTCCCCTTTTTGCCCCTGCATAATGGGACCGTACTGCTTTCTTCCATTCTTACCCCTCCAAAATAGTACAAAAAGGCCAGGGAACAGTAATCAGGCCATTTTCATACTTCCTTGTCCTAAGGGACATGGCGATTATATTTTTTTTATACACAACGCTTATTCTAGTCCA
>JBMNNS010000065.1:0-9771 GCA_050942625.1 Dethiobacteria bacterium | reverse complement strand
AGCAATTGCAGCTATTGTCATCCTGAGCAATTGCGACTATTGTCATCCTGAGCAATTGCGACTATTGTCATCCTGAGCAATTGCGAAGGATCTTGGTTTTAAGCTGACACAATAATTCAGAATGACACGATTCGGGACTTTTTCAGTGATCTCGGACTATACCTTGTGTTGCATGCAAACTATATACGACGCCTTTTGAACGACGCTGGAATTCCCATTTCTTCACGGTATTTTGAAACGGTACGCCGGGATATTTTTATTCCCTTCTTTTTCAATATTTCCGTAAGTTTCTGATCGCTCAAGGGGGAAGTAACATCCTCTTCTTCAATTAGTTTTTTGAGATGAGTCTTTATACTTAAAACTGAATGCATTTCCCCCCTCATGCCACTAAGACCGCTTGAAAAGAAAAATTTTAAAGGGTAAAGGCCCCTTGGTGTTTGTACATACTTATTAGAGGTAACTCTACTTACGGTAGACTCGTGAACACCTATCCTGTCAGCAATATCCTTTAAGGTTAAAGGTTTTAAATAATGGATCCCTTTATCCAAGAACGATTTCTGTATTTTAATGATCTGCTCCGTAACTTTATAAAGAGTAATGCGTCTTTGTTCAATGCTTTTGATCAGCCAAATAGCCTTATCCATACGCTTTTTAAGGAATTTGCTAATATTTTCTTCTTTTTCCTGCCCTAGTAGATTGCGATAAAAGGGACTAATACTTAGTTGGGGAATATTGTCATTAATAACTATAACGTAATCATCTTCCACTTTCTCTACTATAACATCTGGAATTATGTACCTGATTTCATCACCGCCACCAAGATAGGCTCCAGGTTTAGGGTTGAGGGTACGGATCAGATCAACTGCTTCCTGCAATTCTTTGGGACAAACATTCAACCTGTTAGCAATATCCTTACATCTCCCCTCGGCTAATTCCTGCAAATAATTTTTAACAACTTCTTCAGCAAGGGGATAATTTTTATCAAGCCGGGAAAGCTGCAGCAGTAAACATTCCTTTAGATCCCTTGCACCAACCCCTGCAGGATCAAAACTTTGTATTAGCTGCAGTGTTTTTATAAATTCTTCCTCAGCCACATTTAAATAATCAATATGGTCATCAATTTTACCCCGGAGATAACCGGCAGTATCCAAATTACCGATAATATACTTGCCGATAGAATATTGCTGTGCATTTTCGGTTGATATTCTTAGTTGAAAAATCAGGTATTCCATTAAATTAGCCTCATAACTTAAATAATAATCATAAGGGGGAGATTCGAATTCTTCATTTGGTGCAGATGAACCATGCTGGTAGTAAGACCCACAATCATTAAAATAGTCATCCCAGTCTAAAGGATTTTCTTCATCTTGTTCCATTTCTTCACTATTCTTTTGTTTTAGTTCTTCTTCAACGGTACTATTTTCTTTCTCCTGTACGTCAAGCACAGGGTTATTTGCAATTTCTTCCTGGATATAATCCATTAACTCAACTGCGGAATACTGCAAAAGTGTAATAGCCTGTTTTAACTTCTGGGTCATAACCAATTTTTGAATACGTTCAATTCTTAATTCATAATTCATATTTATACTCATGGGTTTTCCCCCCGGGGAAATTTATTTTTTAGCTGCTGTATAGAGCCTTAAAATATTGGTTATTTTTTATGTTATGTCATTCCTTATACTGATAAAAACCGCGTCCCGTTTTTTTGCCCAAATGACCCGCTCTTACAAGTTTCTTTATCAAGGGGCAGGGCCTATATTTGGAATCAGCCGTTTCCTGATAGAGATTATCAATAACCATAAGTAAAGTATCAAGCCCAATAAGGTCAGCCAGGGCTAGCGGCCCAATGGGGTGGTTTGCCCCAAGCACCATGCCCTTATCAATATCTTCTGCACTGGCTATACCCTCCTGTAAAACAAAGGCTGCTTCATTAATCATAGGCACTAGTATACGATTCACAACAAAAAGCGGTGCTTCCGTGACAGTAATGGGTTCTTTTCCAAACTTGTATGATACTTCTAGGGCCTGTTGGAAAGTTTCTTCGGAAGTCTCATTTCCTTTGATGATCTCTACCAGCTTCATCACCGGTACAGGATTAAAAAAGTGCATACCGATTACTTTATCCGGCCTGTTTGTGACAGAAGCTATCTCCGTAATACTCAAACCAGAGGTATTTGAAGCTAAAATTGTTGCCGGGGAACAAATGGTGTTAAGCTTACCAAAAAGGGCTTTTTTTGCCTCCATATTTTCATAAATAGCCTCTATAACAAGATCTACAGTTGCTAAATCCTCAAGGTTCGTACTTATAACAATTCTGTCCAACAAAATTTTTTTTTCAACCTCGGTCTTGCGTCCCTTTGCAACATCCCGAGACAGGTTTTTCCCAATGACCTCTAACCCTTTTTCAACAAATTCTTTTTTGAGATCATTTAGAAAAACCTCAAAGCCCGTTTGTGCCGCAACCTGTGCGATACCACTGCCCATTAAGCCTGCCCCAACTATGCCAATTTTTTTAATTTTCATCTCCTTAAACCCCTTCTTAATATTCTCATCCTTAAAAGATTAGCCATTTCTACACACCTAAACAATTTTCAATTAACATTGACATGCCCATTCCTCCCCCTACACAGAGAGAAGCCAGACCAAGTTTTAATGCCCGTCTTTGAAGCTCGTAAATTAGAGAAGTAATGATCCTGGCACCAGTTCCCCCAACAGGATGACCCAGTCCAATACCGCTTCCATTAACATTTACAATGTCTCTGTTTAAGCCAAGCAGTTTTTCACAGGTAAGATATTGTGCAGCAAAGGCTTCATTTAGTTCAATTAATTGAATATCATCCAAGGAAATGTTTGTTTTTTTCAATAATTTTTGGGTTGCCGGTACAGGACCATAGCCCATTAACCATGGTTCAACAGCAGCCCAGGCATAAGATATGATGCGTGCCATTGGCTTAATACCTATTTCCAGCGCTTTAGATTCCTTCATTAATACCACTGCCGCAGCGCCATCATTTATTCCTGATGAATTCCCTGCTGTTACTGTGCCACCCTTTTTAAAAGCAGGAGGCAATTTGGCCAAATCATCCATCGTTATATTTGCCCGGGGGTGTTCATCCTTTGTTACCATTTTGGTACCTTTTTTAGAACTTATTTCTATAGGAACTATTTCACTATCAAAAATACCTTTTTCAAGGGCCCGGGATGCATTTTTATGACTCCTAAAAGCGATCTCGTCCTGTTCTTCCCTGCTGATATTATATTTTTCTGCCAGGTTTTCTGCAGTCAATCCCATAATAACGTTATAGTTAGGGTCAGTAAGTATTTCCCAGACACCATCAGACATTACACCATGTTGAAGCCTTTTTCCCCAACGTGCATCTTTCAAAAGATAGGGTGCTGAGCTCATCACTTCTGTACCGCCGGCCACAACAATTTCTGCATCCCCCAGAACAATTTCTTGGAAACCGCATACTATGGCCTGCATACCGGAGCTGCATTGCCTTTGAACGGTAAAGGCAGGTTTATCTATAGGAATACCGGCATTAATTGCAGCCATCCGGGCAATATTAGCCTCATCATTTCTCATAATACAGTTTCCCAGGATCACTTCGTCAACCTGTTCAGGTTTCAATTTTGATCTTTTGACTGCTTCCTTTATGACAGCTGATGCCAGATCGCTAGCCTGAAGATCTTTAAATACGCCGCCAAAATCACCAATAGGCGTTCTGACTGCTGCCGTAATAACTATATTTCCCATGTAAATTCTTACCCCCTCAGTTTTCCTAAAAAGGATAGTTGCCCAGAAATGCAGTTTTCAAAAATGTTAGCAAGCGTAAGCAATAATAATTCTGATTTTAATTTCTGGGCAAATAATAAGACTGTATAAAAACAGGGTAACTTTATTATAAATTTTCATTTTTTCTGGACCGACATCGGCTACATTCTCCAATAATTACTCCTTATCTTCGAAAAAAGTTGAAGAAAACAAGAGAGACATATTTAAAACATAAGTTGCTTGCAGGAACTCTGTAGGACAGAGCGGAAAACATTCTTTGCAATCCCAGCATTCCTTGGAAGCTATCTCCGGAACAAAATATATTTCCCGTTTGGTCCCCCTGTTAATAAAACCAATGGCATTTTTCTTTTTCACTTCGGCACAGTATCTAACACAAAGCCCACAATGTATGCAAAATGACGACTCTTTTTCAAAGCGGTCTTTATTTGCACCATATTCTTTTGCATAATTTTCCAACCCTTTGGCATCGGGAGCATGTGCCAACGAAAATTCCAAGATCATTTTTCGAATTTCGTTAACCTCTTCGGATCTTGTTCTTACGATTAAGTCATTTTCCACTGGATAAAGACAGGAGGCGACCAAACTGACCCGACCACGTTTTTCTATTTCTACTATACAAAACCGGCAAGCTCCATAGGGTTCTAGTATTTCGTGGTGGCAAAGGGTAGGAATATCTATCCCTGCCTTTTGTGCTGCCTCTAAAATGGTCATTCCCTCTTTAGCTTCTACTTCTCTGTCGTCAATTTTTAAAAGAACTTTACTCATTTTCCTTTACCCCCCTTAACAATAATTCTTGCTTCTTCAGGGATAGGAGGTGGAACAGGCTCACCGGAAATCTTCTTCACCGCATCAAAACGGCAAACCTCAAAACAGGTTTCACACTTTGTGCACCTTTCCTGATCAATGACATGGATTATTTTCTTATCGCCGTCAATAGCCCCTGCAGGACATTTCTTCATACAGCGTCTGCAACCCGTACATTTTTCCGGGTCAATATAGTAAACAATTAGCTCCTTACAGGAAAGAGCCGGACACCTTTTTTCTTTAATGTGTGCCTCATATTCATCTCTAAAATATTTCAACGTGCTTAAAACCGGGTTGGGAGCAGTTCTTCCTAAAGCACAAAGCGCAGCACTCTTTACTACCCTGCCAATTTGCTCCAAAAGCTCAATGTCGCCCTCTTTTCCTTTTCCCTCCGTAATATTTGTTAAAATTTTCAGCATATGCCTGATGCCTTCACGGCATGGAATACATTTGCCACATGATTCATCCGTTAGAAAATCAAGGAAGTACCTGGCAACGTCAACCATACAGTTGTCTTCATCCATAACAATCATACCACCCGAACCCATCATGGAACCTGCCCTGGTAAGTTCATCAAAACCTACTTCCAAATCCAACATTTCTTCAGGGAGGCATCCACCCGATGGCCCCCCGGTCTGCACCGCTTTGAACTTTTTGCCATCAGGAACACCACCGCCTATCTTGTAAATAACATCCCTTAAGGTCATACCCATAGGCACTTCTACAAGCCCGGTATTGTTTATTTTACCTACCAGGGAGAAAATTTTAGTGCCCTTGCTCGTTTCTGTCCCAAATTGGGTAAACCAGTCAGCACCTTTGCCTATGATCAATGGCACATTGGCCCAGGTTTCAACATTGTTTAAAACAGTTGGTTTTTCCCAAAGGCCTTTAATGTTGGAACGAATATATTTGGGTCTGGGCTCTCCTGCCTTCCCCTCCAGTGCCGTCATCAAAGCACTTGATTCACCACAAACGAAAGCACCAGCACCCATATGGACTTTCACGTCAAAATTAAAGCCTGAACCAAGGATGTTGTCCCCAAGAAAACCGTGCTCCCGGGCAGTTTTAATAGCAAGGTTCACATTTTCTACCGCCAAAGGATATTCCTGGCGAACGTAAATATAACCTTCACTTGCACCGACAGTATAAGCACCAATAGCTAGCCCCTCCAGCACAAGGTGCGGGTTACCTTCTAGAAGACTCCTGTCCATATAAGCTCCGGGATCACCCTCGTCAGCATTTACTATGACATATTTTTTAACGTCAGGGGCTTCACGGGTTCCTTCCCACTTTATACCTGCTGGAAACCCACCTCCGCCCCTGCCCCTCAGGTTTGCTCTTTTTATTTCTTCTAATACTTGTTCAGGTGTCATTTGGTTAAGAACTTTAGCCAATGCAGAATAACCACCAAGGGCTAAATAGTCATCGATGCTTTTGGGATCGATACTAATGTTAGAACCAAAAATTAGGCGCTTTTGGTTCTTGTAGAATGGTATTCCTGATTCATAAATGATCTTTTCTTTAGTGTTGGGGTCAGTATAGAGAAGGCGATCAATGATTTTCTTTTTCTTGATAGTCTCAGATATAATTTCGGGAACATCCTCGGGCTTTATTTGTAAATAACAGATCCCTTCGGGATAGATTACTATTATAGGTCCTCTTTCACAAAAGCCGTGGCAACCGGTTTTCCTAATTTCTACTTCACCATTGAGCCCTTGTTTTTTGATTTCTTCTTCAATACTTGCAGCAATTTGTTTACTGCCGGAAGCATGGCAAGCAGACCCGGAACAGAGTGTAATATAACGTTTGCCAGGGATCCTATTTGACAAAACCTTTTCTCTATATTCCTCCAATTCAGCAGGTGATTTTATTAGTGCCATGATATTTCTTACAATCCTCCTTTACCCAAATTTACTCATATTTTTTTAACAAATCTGCTGTTTCAGTTGGCGTAATATGGCCGTGAATGTTGCCATCAACTTCTATCACCGGGCCTAAGGCACAACAACCAAGGCAATTGACAGTCTCTAAGCTATACTTTAAATCCGGGTCTGTTTCACCAGGTTTAATTTTTGTAAATTCCTCCACCGCATCAAGAACACGCTGCGAACCACGAACATGACAGGCAGTACCCATGCAGATGTGAATCTCATGTCGGCCTTTTGGAACCAGGCTAAAGGATTTATAAAAAGTTGCAATATGCTGTATCCGGGTTAAGGGTACTTTTAATCTCTCGCTGATTTGTTCTAACACTTCCTTTGGAAGCCAACGTTTTTCTTTCTGAATATCCAATAATATCTGAATAATTGTACTGGGTTCATTCCCATGTTTCTCAATAATCTGATCAATTTTTTGCTTATCCATCATTATTCGTTCTGACCTCCTTTTTTTCGGGATCCATAGGCCGGCTGTTCACTTATCAAATAAAGGCAAAAACATAGCGTTTCTGGGTTTCCTCATACCTGGCCAGCCCTTGTTTTACCGAGTTATTCATATATTTAGACAATTCAGCGGGGAATAAGTCTAGGGTTTCACAGATTTCGGCTGTTGATAGGGATTTTTCCCGCAAAAGTAACATAATCTGGCTTATTGCCAATTTTTCCGCAATTAATTCCCGAAAAACCTTCTTAAACCCCTCGCTGGAATAAAACTCCTCATATTCCTCCATAGTATTAAAATGTGCTCTTAATCTCTCACCTTCCACCAACCTAAGATAGGGGACCATCTGCATAATTGCTTCCAATTTTATATTTAGTGTGTTTTTGCTTTCTCCTTCGCCTTTTCCAAGTGGCCCTATTTCTTTGATTTTTTTAACAAAATCATTGGCAAATTCAGCAAAATGTTGTCCCTCACTGCTTGACATAAATTCAATCCGAAGTCTTTCTGGGTCCAATTCTATTTGTTCCATGAGCCTTTTTAATATAAATACAAGGTTCAGGGCGTGGTAATTTCCTGCAGTGTTATAATTGCATTCGCCCAAACGACAACCAACAATAAACACCCCATCTACCCCGTTTAGAAAAGTCTTGATTACATGATCAAAATCAACCCTTCCGGTACACATCACCCGGATGATTCTTATTTCATTTGAATATTGTAGTCTGGAAACTCCAGCCAAGTCTGCAGCTCCGTATCCTCACCACTGGCATACAAAACCCACTATCCTTGGCTTAAACCTTAGTCCCGTACTCATTCACTCCACCTCCTTGGTTTGTAACCAGGTATGCTTTACACATTTTGTAGGGCTGTTTCAGCCATTTCAGCAACTTCTTCCGCAGTAACTGCATCTATTACACTCATAAGCTCTTTTCCGGTAAAGTGCTTAAGTTGTATAGCCCCTGTTGGGCATTTTCTATTACAAAGTCCATCGCCTTTACAAAGAACGGGATTGACCTTAGCTTTCCTGCCTTTGGGCGTTTCCTCAAATGCTATGGCACCATAACTGCAAGCTGAAATACAAGCTCCACACGAGAGACATTTATTTTCGTTTACCACACAAACTGAACCGGAGGCTACAACAGTATCATGGGAGAGAAGGGTTAAAACCCGTCCCGCAGCACCGTAAGCCTGATTAATGGTTTCCGATATAAGTTTAGGATAGTGGGCCATGCCACAAAGGTAAGTACCTTCCGTCCCAAAATCAACAGGTCTTAATTTGGCATGGGCTTCCTTAAAGAAACCATCCGGGTTTAACCCTACCTTAAAGAAACCGGCTAATTCATGGGCATCTTTGCAGGGAATGACGGCTGCAGCAAGGGTTACTATATCGGCATCCAGCTCCAGCTTCATACCCAAAACATAATCCGGTACCGTCACCCTTAAAAATTCCCGGCCATCTTCCTCTACTGCTTCTACCTCGGGTTTATGCTCCGGCTCATAGCGGATGAATTTAATATCCTTACCGGCTGCTTCCCGGTAATAATCCTCGTTCAAGCCATAAGTCCTTATATCCCGGAAGATAATGTAGATATCCATATCAGGGTTTATTTCCCTTAGTTTTAAGGCATTTTTAATAGATTCATTACAGCAAATCCGGCTGCAGTAATTCCTGTCTTCGTTCCTGCAACCCACACACTGAATCATGACAATACTCTGTGCTTCGGTTATCCTTTCATCCCCTTCGGCGATCTTCTCCTCCAGATCTAGATGGGTCATTACCCTCTCATTTTCTCCATAAAGATATTCGGTTGGTTCGGATACCTCCACACCTGTGGCAATTACGGCTGCACCATGTTTTATCTCCACATCCCCCCCACTTGTTTGTACCCTGGTCACAAAGTTCCCCACATAACCGCTTACTTCCTCAATGGTAGCTTCTGTATAAACATATATCAGGGGATGTTGATATACTTGGCGTATTAAATTTTTTAGATAAGACTGAACATCCAATTTCTCCAGGGTATAATGAAGCCTGCGTGCTATTCCCCCCAACTCCTTCTCTTTTTCAATCAGGTAAACAACATGACCCTGCTCAGCTATGGAATGTGCAGCGATCATACCTGCAATTCCTCCGCCTACCACTAAGGCATTCTTGTTGACGGGAAGTGCAAAATCCTGTAAGGATTCCAGACGTGAAGCCCTGGCTACCGACATCCGGATTAACTCCTTGGCCTTTTCCGTGGCCGCCTCTTTTTCTTTGGGGTGGACCCAGGAGCAATGTTCCCTGATATTTGCCATTTCAAAGTAATATTGGTTCAACCCAGCCTCTTTGAGGGTTTCCCTAAAAGTTGGCTCATGTGTTCTAGGAGTACAAGCAGCTGCAACCACCCGGTTAAGGCCTTTTTCTTTGATCACTTTTATCATTTCATCGGCGCTATTAGTAGCGCAGGCAAATAATTGTTCCTGAGCATGAACAACGTTTGGCAAGGTCAAAGCATATTCAACTGTGGAGGGGACATCGACAACCCTGGAAATATTAGCGCCGCAATGGCAGACAAAGACCCCGATCCTGGGCTCCTCCTGGGAAACATCCCTCTCCGGCGGATAATTTTTTTCTACAGCAAGTTTTCCCCGCCTGTAATTAAGCTGTTCACCACACTGGGAGCCTGCCCCGCTGGCTGTCACAACCGCTTCGGGTATATCCATGGGGCCCTGGAAAGCGCCACTGACAAAGATTCCAGGACGTGTAGTTTGCAAGGGGTTAACAGGATCGATCTCACAGAATCCATGGG
>JBMNNS010000064.1:0-9900 GCA_050942625.1 Dethiobacteria bacterium | reverse complement strand
ATAACTACTATTATCATGTTCTGGATAACCCGCAAATTAGTGATCTTGAGTTTGATAAATTGATGAAGGAACTGCTGGAACTTGAAGGGCTTTTCCCGGAGTTGGTAACCCTTGATTCGCCAAGCAGGAGGGTAGGCGGTCAGCCTGTTTCTATTTTTCCTGAGGTGCGTCATTTTACCCCCATGCTCAGCCTCGATAATATATTTTCTGCGGAAGAACTGGGTGATTATTACCGCCGCCTGCAAAGAGGCCTGAATATGGAAGAAATCAGCCTGGTCGGGGAGCCTAAAATAGACGGCCTGGCAGTTTCTCTTTATTATGAAAATGGGATATTTGTGCGTGGGGCTACCAGGGGCGATGGTTTTACGGGGGAGGATATTACCCATAACCTCCTGACTATCGGCAGCATCCCCTTGCGCCCCAGGGATAATATTACAGCAGAGATCAGGGGAGAAGTTTATATCCCCAGGGCAGACTTTTTAACCTTAAACAAGGATAGAGAAAGGAAGGGCCTGCCTCTTTTTGCTAACCCCCGCAATGCTGCCGCCGGTTCCCTCCGGCAGCAGGATCCTCGAATTGCCGCCGAGAGACCGCTTAGTATCTTTGTCTATGCTCTTATTAACACTACCGGGGAAAATAGGTTGTCGACGCATTGGGAAACACTTCAGTACTTGCGAGAGATAGGTTTTAAGGTTAGTCCCCAGATTTCCCTTCTAAATGGGCTTAAGGAAGCGCAGGACTATTTACGACAACTGGAGGAACAGCGATCAAGTCTTTCTTATGAAATTGATGGGGTTGTTCTTAAAGTCAACGACTTGTTTTCCCAGCAAAAACTGGGTTTTACCAGCAGGGCTCCCCGGTGGGCCACAGCCTATAAATTTTCCTCGGAAGAAGGTATCACTACAATTAAAGCTGTGGAGGTCAATGTGGGGAGGACGGGGGCGATTACCCCGGTTGCCATATTGGAACCCATTGTCCTGGGTGGTTCGGTGGTAAAAAGGGCAAGCTTACATAACGAAGACATTTTACGGCAAAAAGGTGTTATGATCGGAGATACTGCTGTTGTTCGTAAAGCAGGGGATGTTATACCGGAGATTGTAAAAGTATTGCAGGAGGAAAGGGGAGGCCAAGAAAAATATTTTGTGATGCCGGATCGCTGTCCTTCCTGCGCCAGTGGGGTAAAAAGATTGCCGGGCGAGGTAGCCTTAAGATGTTTAAATCCGGCCTGCCCTGCACAGTTGATTGAAAGGATTATTCACTTTGCCTCCAGAAATGCAATGGATGTAACAGGCCTGGGGGAAGCACTTGCCAGGCAGCTTTATCAAACCGGGCTTGTAAAAGACGTAGGGGATCTTTATTATCTTAAAAAAGAAGACTTAATAAGGTTGGAGCGTTTCGGCGAAAAGTCTGCCGACAATTTAATCCGGGCTCTTGAAAAGTCAAAAAGCAACCCATTGCACAGGCTTTTGTATGCTCTGGGGATCCGTTTTGTGGGGGTAAGGGCCTCCCGTTTGCTTGCAGAACACTTTAGGAGTCTGCAGGGGCTTGCTGCTGCAGCCCTGGAGGAGCTTATAGCTGTAACGGAGATCGGACCTAAAATTGCCATTTCAGTCCAGGAATTTTTTAGGCAAAGGGAAACTGAAATAATTATTGAAAAACTGCATAATGCCGGCGTTAACATGGAGGAAAAACCACAACAGGGGCAGAAAAAAGATAATTTAAAAGGAAAAACATTTGTCCTTACAGGTAGACTGGAACAATATACGCGCCAGGAAATGAAGGAAATTATTGAGGCCCGGGGTGGGAAGGTAACGAACAGTGTCAGCAAAAATACAGACTTTCTCCTGGCAGGGAAGGACCCCGGATCCAAACTGCAAAAAGCTAAAGAACTGGGACTGAAAATCTTAGGTGAGGAAGACTTACAGGAATTATTAGACAGTTAAAATTTCAAAAGGGTTTTATTAAAGAAGGGATTTTATGCGGGAAATAGATGTACAACTGCTATCGGATACCGTTGCAGAAATGTGTAAGGAAGCAAACTACTATCTTGGCGATGATGTGCTTAAGGCTTTAAAAAATGGCCTGCGGGAAGAGGTTTCGCCGGTAGGTCGGGAAATTATCAGGCAGTTGCTGGAAAATGCCCGTATTGCCAGGGAAGAAGAAGTGCCCCTTTGCCAGGATACAGGATTTGCTGTTCTTTTTGTGGAATTAGGACAAGAAGTCCAGCTTACGGGCGGGGACTTTAACGAGGCTTTGCAGGAAGGGGTCCGCCGGGGTTACAGGGAGGGCTTCCTAAGAAATTCTATTGTTTGCGATCCCCTGGAAAGGATCAATACCGGGGATAATACCCCTGCAATTATACATCTCGAAATTGTCCCTGGAGATAAAGTAAAACTTGTTTTTGCTCCTAAAGGCGGCGGCAGTGAAAATATGAGTGCTGTGAGGATGCTTACCCCGGCTCAGGGGGTTGAAGGGCTGTTGGATTTCGTGGTCGAAACCGCTGCTAAAGCCGGGCCCAACGCCTGCCCACCGCTGGTTGTGGGTGTAGGGCTTGGGGGCACCTTTGAAAAGGTAGCTTACTTGGCCAAAAAAGCTCTGCTGCGGCCCCTAAACGAACCGCACCCCAACCCTTTTTATGCCGATCTAGAAAAGGAGATGCTTGCAAGGATCAACCGCCTGGGCATCGGCCCTCAGGGATACGGCGGGAAAATAACGGCTTTAGCAGTGCATATTGAAACCTTCCCCTGCCATATTGCCAGCCTGCCCGCCGCTGTAAATTTAAACTGCCATGCCTGCCGCTGCAAGGAAAGGGTAGTGTGAAAAAACAGTGCTTAGTGACCAGAAGCCAGCAATAATAACCAGCTATATTACCCATTATTTTTGTCTGAGCTGAGCTAATGGTTCGCAGTAAATCCGACAAGGGGTTTTGGCCATGCAAATAAAAACAATAACTGCTCCATTGACCAAGACGGTGCTCACGGATCTAAGAGCCGGGGATAACGTTTTAATTTCCGGTGTAATATATACAGCCAGGGATGCTGCTCATAAAAAACTGGTAGAACTGCTTGCAAAGGGCGAAAACCTACCGGTCGATTTAAAAGGGCAGATTATCTATTATGTCGGCCCTGCCCCGGCAAAACCAGGCCAGGCGATCGGTTCTGCCGGCCCAACAACCAGCGGGAGGATGGATCCTTATACGCCGGCGCTATTAAAATATGGTGTTAAAGCTGTTGTGGGGAAAGGCGTCCGGGACAAAACCACCAGGGATGCTTTTGTGACGTACAAAGGAGTCTATCTTGGTGCCACGGGCGGGGCGGGTGCTCTTCTGGCCAAAACCATCAAGGAAGCTGAAATTGTAGCCTATCCTGAGCTTGGTCCGGAGGCAGTCTGCCGCCTCGTCGTGGAAGAATTCCCGGTAACCGTGGTTAACGATGTTTACGGCAACGATCTATATGAAGAAGGCCGCCGGAAATACGCACAATAGTAAAATATGGGGATGATTTCTTGAACAAGGACGAATTATTGGCTAAGGCAACCAAACCACTTGAGGCTGCCGGGGTATTACATCCTTATTATGAAGGGAAAGTAGAGATTTGCTTAAAGGCTCCAGTCCATGATTACCGGGACTTTGCGATCTGGTATACGCCGGGTGTGGCGGCATCCTGCCGGGCTATTGAGGCCAATAAAGAAGAGGTCTACAGGCATACCAACAAGGCTAATATTGTGGCCGTTGTTTCGGATGGGACAAGGGTTTTGGGCCTGGGGGATATTGGTCCGGAAGCTGCTTTGCCTGTCATGGAAGGTAAGGCCCTTCTTTTTAAGTATTTAGGTGGAGTCGATGCTTTCCCAGTTTGCCTGGATACCAGGGATCCGGAGGAAATAATCCGGACGGTAAAGCTATTGCAGCCTTCTTTTGGCGGGATAAACCTGGAGGATATTGCCAGCCCCAAATGCTTTTATATTTTGGAACGCCTGCGTGCAGAATGTCATATCCCGGTCTGGCATGATGACCAGCAGGGAACGGCCTGTGTGACCCTTGCAGGCCTTTTCAATGCGCTTAAGATCGTGGGCAAGGAACTGCAGGATGTGAAAATTGCTATGGTTGGGGCGGGGGCTGCCAACATTGCTAACAGCAGGCTTCTACTTGCGGCCGGCGTTCCGCCGAAAAACCTGATCATCTGTGACAGCAAAGGTATTTTGCACAAGGGCAGGGAAGATATCCAGGATACGCACCGGGAAAAGCTAAGGATTATGGAAATTACAAACGCTGCCCAGAAAAGCGGGGGCATTCCGGAGGCGCTAAAAGGTGCGGATGTTCTCATCGCCCTTTCCCGGCCTGGCCCCGGCACGATCAAAAAGGAATGGATTTCCGGCATGGCTAAAGACGCCATTGTTTTTGCCTGTGCCAATCCCATCCCGGAAATCTGGCCATGGGAAGCCCGTGAGGCCGGCGCCGCCATAGTTTCTACCGGCCGTTCGGATTTTCCCAACCAGGTGAATAATTCCTTATGTTTTCCAGCTATTTTTCGGGGCGTACTCGACGTCCGGGCCAAGACCATTACCGATACAATGTGTATTGCTGCAGCAAAGGAGCTGGCAGCTTGTGCTGCTGAGGGAGGCTTAAACCCTGAAAAGATCCTGCCGGCTATGGACAACCGGGAAGTATATCCCCGGGTTGCTACCGCTACAGCCCTGCAGGCCATTGCCGAAGGGGTGGCCGCAAAGGTAATGAGCCGGGAAGAAATTTACACCATGGCCCTGCAGAAGATCAAAAGGGCACAGGACCAAACCAGAATACTCCTGGACAGCGGCATTGTCCAAGACTACCGAAAAAGTCCCGGACCCTGTCATTCTGAATGAAAGAGTGAAGAATCTTTGAAACAGCTTAAAACCAGGATCCTTCGCTAACGCTCAGGATGACATATAGTATGACATATAGTATGACATATAGTATGACATATAGTATGACATATAGTATGACAATATAGTATGAAATAAAGGATGATAAAATAAGGATGACAAAACTGTGATGACAGAACCGTTATGGCAATATAGGATGACAAAAGCCATTGCCTTGCAGGGTGTTAAAATGCAACTGTTTCTGCCATTCTGAAAGCATAATGTCAGCAGAAACGGAGCAAAGGTAGAAGGTATTTAAATACAACCTTTTCTGTCATTCTGAAGGAGCAAAGCGACTGAAGAATCTTAAGATCCTTCGGGCGTTGCCCTCAGGATGACAATATGTGTTGTTTTCAGGGATGACAATATGTGTTGTTTTCAGGGATGACAATATGTGTTGTTTTCAGGGATGACAGTATGTGTTGTTTTAGGATGATAAATACTTGTACCCTAGGGGTGAGGGGATGTATTACGTTTACATAATGACTAACTGGAATAACAAGGTTTTGTATACTGGTGTCACCAATAATTTAGAACGAAGGGTATATGAACATAAAAATAAATTGGTGAAGGGATTTACAGCAAAATATAATATAAATAAGTTAGTATATTATGACTTTACATCAGATGTATTATCAGCAATAGCTAGAGAAAAACAGATTAAGGGCTGGACAAGGAAAAAGAAAAATGAATTAATAGCAAGCTTAAACCCGGAATGGCGGGATTTGTATAATATGTTTCAAAGATAGGATCCTCTGTTTTGCTTGGAGTGTGCCAGCGTTGCTACACCACCTTAAATAGAAGTACGTTATCATTTTCTGTCATTCTGAGGGAGCGAAGCGACTGAAGAATCTTAGGATCCTTCGCTAACGCTCAGGATGACAGAACCGGTAAGATAGACCCTGGTTAAGACAAATCCTGTATGACAGACCCGGGATGACAACCCGGCAAGACAGACCTGGTATAGCAATATAGGAAGACAAAAGCCATTGTTTTGCAAGGAATTTAAATACGACCTTTTCTGTCATTCTGAGGGAGCGAAGCGACTGAAGAATCTTAGGATCCTTCGCTAACGCTCAGGATGACAAATTGTGTTACGCTCAGGATGACAAATTGTGTTACGCTCAGGATGACAAATTGTGTTACGCTCAGGATGACAAATATTTGTATCTAAATGCGCTTTGAAAAACAGGGCGGACAGAGTCATCTGCCCCTACTAATAGCTATGGCGTTTTTGCAGGAATCATATTTACATAATAAGGAGGATTTTTTATGGTAAGTGCTGCTTTAGAGGGTTTGAGGGTTCTGGATCTGACGCGGCAGCTTCCGGGTCCTTATTGTACACTTGTTCTGGCTGACCATGGGGCGGAGGTAATTAAGTTGGAAACTCCTTTTGGAGGCGATCTTTTGCGCACCATGGGCACTATGCTGGATCAAGATAGTGTTTTTTTCTGGCAGTTGAACCGCAATAAGAAAAGTATAACCCTAAACCTCAAAGAACCCGAGGGCAAGGAAATATTTAAGAAATTGATACCTGAAATTGATATCTTAGTAGAAGGTTTTCGGCCGGGGGTGATGGAGCGCCTGGGGTTGGGCTACCAGCAGCTTAAGGAGATAAACCCTAAACTGATCTACTGTGCTATTACAGGTTATGGACAAAGTGGCCCTCATTGTTTAAGACCCGGGCATAATCTAAACTATATGAGTTTTACGGGCCTTCTACGTTTTAGTTCTGCAGCTGACCAGCCGCCTATTATGCCGGATATCCCGCTTGCCGATGTGGGAGGGGGGACCCTCTGGGGGTTGATCTCCATTCTGCTTGCCCTGCAGGCCCGGGAAAAAACTGGGCGGGGTCAATTCTTGGATGTTTCCATGGTAGCAGGGTGTTTGGCCTGTTTGCCAATGCAACTGGCAGAATTTTTTGTAACAAAAAAATCGCCCAAAAGAGATGAGGCCCAGCTTCTTGGTTACTATGCCTGTTATAATATTTTTGAAACTAAAGACGGCAAGTATATGAGCGTTGGAGCCCTGGAGGATAAATTCTGGCGCAACTTTTGTGAGGCTTTGGGGCGTAAGGATTGGATAGACCTGCACTATGCTACTGGCAAGGCCCAGGAAAAATTGAAAGAAGAAGTTGCCGCTCTTTTCAAGGAACGTTCCCAGAAAGAATGGATAGAATTTTTCTCTACCGTGGATACCCCGGTAGAAGCATTGTTGGAACCGGAGGAAGCGGTACAGCATCCTCAATTACAGGGGAGGGAACTTTTTTTGGAGATTCCTCACCCGGAAAGGGGTACCATAAAGCAACTTGGTTTCCCTTGCCGCCTTCCTGAAACCCCGGCCCGGTACTATAAGGATCCCCCGCGCCTTGGCGAGGATACGGATCTGTTTTTAAAAAAATTGGGCTATACTGTTCCAGAGATTAATAAACTAAGGAATAAAGGAGTTATTTAATTATTTTAGGCAGGAAGAGGAAAAAATAAACTGGAAGAGAATCATGTTATTATTCTTAAACTTTCCTAATTTACATAAAAGGGGGTAAAAATGATCAACAGCTTAAAACCAGAAGAAATATTTAGGGCTTGTGACCCTGAAATATTTGAGTTTGAAACAACAGAAGAAATACCCTCCTTAGAAGGGATTGTTGGACAGGAAAGGGCAGTCCGGGCAATGGATTTTGGCCTTAAAATAAAAAGGCCCGGCTATAACATTTTTATGACCGGAATTACAGGAACGGGCAAAACCAGCTATGCCCGCTCCATAATCAGCAGCATAGCTGAGAATGAACCTGTTCCTGATGACTGGTGTTATCTTTATAACTTTAAAAATCCGGATCAGCCTCTGGCTTTAAACTTACCGGCAGGTATGGGAAAAGTTTTTGCCGGGGATATGCATAAACTGCTTGCAGAACTTAGCGAAGAAATACCCAACAGTTTTCGAGATGAAGCCTATGAACGCCAAAAGGGAGCTATTTTAAAGAAATTTCAGGAAACAAGGTCTTCTTTAATGGAAGAACTGGATAGGGTAGCCCAGGAAAAAGGTTTTATCCTGAAACGAACCAGCACAGGATTTATGAGTGTCCCTATAAAGGAGGGCAAGGAGCTTAGCGAGGACGACTTTAACTACCTGGAAAAACCAGAAAAAGAGGAAATGGAGAAAAACTCTACGGAAATCCAGCTCAAGGCTATGGAAATAGTAAGACGCATCCAAAAAGAAGAAATTAATATGAAAAAAGAATTTAAGGACCTTGATCATAAAACAGCCCTGAATGCCATCGGTTACCACATTGATGAGATGAAGGAAAAGTATGGTAATTTTGAGAAAGTTATAAGCTACCTGGATGCCCTGAGCAACGACATCTTAGAAAATTTAAATGATTTTAAGGATGAAGAAGATGAAAGGCAGTTTCCTTTTTCCTGGTTTAAATTTTATGGCCGGGATACTGCGGCCACAAAATATAACGTTAACCTGATCATCGACAACAGTGAAACAAAGGGAGCTCCCGTAGTAGTAGAATCGAACCCTACATATTATAATCTGATCGGCAGGGTTGAACACGAAAACAGGCTGGGGATGGTATCCACGGATTTTATGATGATCAAGGCGGGATCACTCCACAAGGCCAATGGAGGGTATCTGATTCTTCAGGCCAGGGACGTCCTCCTGAACTTGCAATCCTGGGAAGTCCTGAAACGTGTTTTAACAACAAAAGAAGTCCGCATGGAAACTATCGGCGAACAGTACGCCATTCTTACCATAGCTACATTAAAACCCGAACCTATCCCCTTGGATTTAAAAATTATTATGATCGGAAACCCCCTTCTTTACCATCTACTGTACTGGTATGATGAGGATTTCCGCAAGTTGTTTAAGATCAAGGCCGATTTTGACGTTAGCATGGATCGATCATTGGAAAACATGTCCAAAATGGCTAATTTTATTTCCTCGTATTGTAAAAAGGAAAACTTAAAACACTTTGAGCGCAGTGGGGTAGCCAAGATGGTAGAATACAGCTCCCGCCTGGCAGAACACCAGGAAAAGCTTAGTACATGTTTTAACGATATTGTGGAGATCATCTATGAGGCTGACGCCTGGGCTACACTCAATGGCTGTGATTACATTCATAGTGAACACGTGGCCCATGCTATCGCCGAAAAAAATTACCGTTCCAATAAATATGAAATAAACCTGCTGGAAAGAATCAACTCCGGGCAGATACTTCTTGACCTTCAAGGGGAAAAGGAAGGCCAGGTGAATGGCCTTGCCATCATAGACTTAGGGGATTATTATTTTGGCCGCCCCTCCCGCATTACGGCTTCCGTTTCTCCAGGGCGCCGGGGCATCGTTAACATTGAAAGGGAAAGTAAAATGAGCGGCCGGATTCATGACAAGGGCGTGCTTATTATCAGCGGCTATCTTGCCCACAAATATGCCTGGGATATACCCCTGAGCCTGACTGCCGGGCTTTGTTTTGAACAATCCTACGAAGGCATTGAAGGGGATAGCGCTTCTGCTGCGGAGCTTTTTGCCTTGCTTTCCGCCCTGAGTGGTGTTCCCCTTAAGCAGGGGATAGCTGTGACAGGTTCTGTTAACCAAAAGGGCGAGTTGCAGCCGGTCGGTGGGGTTACCAGAAAAATAGAGGGATTTTATGCTGCCTGCCGGTTAAAAGGCCTCACTGGAGAACAAGGGGTCATCATCCCTTGCCAAAATGTTGTGAACCTGATGCTTAATGAGGAGGTAGTAGCTAGCGTTAAGGAAGGTAAATTTCACATCTATGCAATCAAAACCATAGATGAGGGTTTGGAAATACTGACGGGTGTTCCTGCAGGAGAGCGGGGTGAAGACCATCGTTACCCTGAAGGCACGGTTAATTTTCTGGTCAAGAAAAAATTAGAGGAATACAATGAAATACTGGCAGGACAGGACAAGGAACAGGGAAAGGCTGAAAAACAGGAATAACCCCGAAATATATTTGGAAACATGTCCGGGAAAAATAGGGCT
>JBMNNS010000005.1:0-40113 GCA_050942625.1 Dethiobacteria bacterium | reverse complement strand
TATAGGGGGAGGCTATTATTCCCATAACCTGGAGGCTATCCTGGCTATTGCTCCCTGGGATGATCTCAGTTACTTGTTTGGTTATACAGTGGAACCTGATCACCCTGTCCACCAAATGTACCAGCAGAGCGTGGGAGAAAATACGGAGATAACGGAAACAAAACGGGGCAAGGTTGTCAATTACAATAAGCTTCTTTATAATGATGGGAAAATTATCGGGCAAGTACTGGTCAATTTTCCCACGAAACCATTTTACCTTAGCTTTTTAAAAAGCATGCCACCTTTTATAAAAATTTTCCTTTTAGCCATCCTAATCAGCACCTTAATTATCATTTATATTTATTATGAAATTAAAAAAGCGACTTCTTCCTTTAATTACCAGATGGAGCAATTTGCCCTTGATCCAGTTGCTTATCAAATAGATCAGGACTGGAATAAAAAACTTCCCATAGAGTTCAAAGGAGTAACTGAAAAATATTTAACGATGCAAAAGCAGGTCCAACAGCTTATCAATGAACTGGCTATTTCTTCAAGGGTATCTGCCTTAGGAGGCATGGTAGCAACTATTGCTCATGACATCAGGAGCCCTCTTTCCGTGATCAGGTCCAGTGCAGAATTGGGGGTTATGACCGATAAGGAAGAAAAGAAAAACATTTTTTTCCAGGAGATCATTGACTCCAGTGACAAAATGGAGGAGATGCTTAAACATTTTTTGTCATTGGTACGTACCCCTTCCGGCAGCAATTGGGGGCGCATTGAAATATATAAGCATCTTGCCGAACTGACATCACTCATGGGCAGCCTTGCAGCAAAGGAAGGAGTCGAATTTGTACACGACATTGAAGCCGTAAACCTTCTTTACGTTGAAGGGATTAGTATCGCATTAACACAGGCCTTGATGAACATTCTTAACAATGCTATTGAATCCACACCACCCGGGGGAAGGGTAACAATCAGTGCCTACCCGAAGAAGGACCAGGTGGAAATATGTGTAACCGACACAGGCCCGGGGATTCCAGAGGAGTTGAAGGATAAAATATTTGAAAGGTTTTTCACGACCAAAGGGGATGGAACAGGCATTGGCCTTGCCCTGGCACACAGTGTTATCCTTCAACACAGGGGCAAAATATGGTTTGAATCTGTAGCAGGAAAAGGGGCCGCATTCTATGTACAGCTCCCCCTGGCAAAGGTACCGGGTGGTAATGAAACTAACCAGGACCAGATTATATAAAAATATGATTAGGGTACAGGGCAAAATACCAGAAAAGGAAGGTATTTTGCCTATACCTGTTTTACCATATGGGCAAACAGCTCAATCAACGTTTTGACCTTTTCCCCATTCAGCCCGCAGCTGGTGGCCCTGGCAAAAACCTCTTGCCAGCTATGATCTATTACCTCCTTTGGTATTAAAATATTAAGGTAATCCTGGTATGTGGGGGGGGCTTTCTGAATGCTCACTAGACTACCGATTATACGGTGGTTTTTTGAAAATTCAATATCCTCATAGTCCGGGTTGGCGGCACGAAGCAGCCTTTTTCCATCTTCCTCAATATAAAACTTTAGTGTGGCGCACCATTCCATTTCCTCTACGCCAGCAGCTACTATTGTACCGCTGGAAGCAATGCTATCCTTGCATAGTATAGCGAGGTCCCCCTCATGGATCCCGGCCCAGGACATGGAATCCCCCGTAACACCAAGGGCAAAATCTGCTTGCAGATCCGAAGGGATCTCAACATCCCCGACCCAATTATCTTCTGCTAGCAAGGGGATTCCGGTACGGATGGTTCCAAGAATGGGGATTTTTCTTTTTCCACCAGGGGTATTTGCTCTTCCCAACAAGTAGTCCGTTGAAACATTAAGGTAGCTGGCTAATTTGTGCAGCAAGGTTTCATTAAGCCGTTTTTGTCCTTTTTCAAGCTCATAATAGTAGGTAGGGGTAATATTAAGGGCCTCAGCTATTTCTATCCCTGTAATATTTCTTTGATTGCGGATCATCCTGAGGTTATTGTGATATTTTGACATCGTTTGACCATCCTTTGCTCAGCTATTAGCTTACTTATAAATAAATTTACCATTTCTAAGCAGGAAGTCAACCGCCTATTTGATTTGGTGACACCGGTGTCACCCGGCCCCCTGTTACCCTTCGATTTTAGTGTCTATTTGGATTTGACCCAACCAACTAAGGTGATAGTGCTTTTTTTCATTAGTTAGCAGTCAATGATTCGCAAATATTTACCATTGACTTAAATTCCTCTAACTCTTTAAGAAATTTATCGGCCTCTCTGCGAACATGGTCGGTAAGCACGGGATCGGGGATTGTGCTTAGTACCTTGCAGAGGGCAACTAATTCATGAGCTACCAATTTGAAATCGCGCAATTCGGACGTTCTGGCGTTAACTTCAAGTATAAACCTTACCGCAGCATTGAAAAACCGGGGATTAGATTCTGACATTGACTCTAGATCACGTGCGGTTTCTAGTAATTTACGAAATTCTTCAAGCAATTCTTCAGCCTGGGCAAGAAGCGTGCGTTCGGAAGGATCAAGCAGGTGTGTTATAAATTCTATATGCTCCTTCATAATTCGAAGCCAAAATACTGACCTTATCAGGATTGCACGTAGAGGGTCTTTAGGCGTTGGAGGGTCCACTATAATGTCCAGGAAGTGGATCGCTTCACGAGTAATGTGATCAACAAATAACGGTAATATTGGAGCCCGCAATTTACACTCCAGCATCATTCTCAAGACACGGCGCTTGAAAGCAATCAATGCTTTAACAGCTTTTATGATAGATTTTAATAAATTACGATCGATTGTCACTGCTTGGCGTACTCTTTTTTCCAGTTCCATAAACAATTTAAAGAAAGACTGAGCCTCAGCAATTAAGTCTTTTCGGTCACAAGGAAGGCTTACTTTAATAAAAAGGGCGTGTTCTTTCATTATTGTTATCCAGAAGCGAATTTCCTGTAACCGGTCATTTTTGATCACTTCTTTATTGCTGGTTATTTCGGCTGAAGCATTTAATTCTTTACAAGATTCCTCCTCTTGATTCAACTTGTCTTTGTCTTCCTTTTGCTCTTTCTTTTTTAATACGCTTTCTCTATTTACCATATAACCTTCTCTATACAATTTAAGAACCTCCAAAATAAAGTATTTTTATATACTATGTAGTAATAAAAAAAGTTGTTACAAATGATATATTGAATCCATAATGGGATATGCTCAAGGCATAGAAAAAACCCCGTAACCGTTGATGGTTGCGGGGTTTCCGCTGTTTCTTTTTGGTGGGGCTGCCGAGGATCGAACTCGGGACCTCTTGAATGTGAGTCAAGCGCTCTCCCCCTGAGCTACAGCCCCTTGCTTAATATTGTGATTCAATTATAAGACTTCAATTTGGCAATGTCAAGAAGCAGAAAAAAGCTTTTGTAGTTATTCTATGATAATGTCATGTTAAATTTATTCTGATAAAATGTCACCTGTTTTTTATAAAAATAGGCTATTTCAATGGTTTCGAAATGTCCTCCGGGTACCGGCCACTGCCCATTTATGCCAAACTTGTAATGGATGGGGGCCTGGTGTATAATAACAAGTGAAAAAGTTGGAACTTCAAATTTAATAAAACCGGGGGTGCTTCCGAGTGGAGGCTGAGAAAAGGTTGGCAATGAACACCTTTAACCCTTTGAACCTGTATAACCCCTTTTTGGGGGTGGGTAATGCCAGCGTAGGGAAGGTGAACAACATGAGCTTTTTTTAAGATGCTAGCGGGCCTTCGGTGGCCCGTTTTTTGTTGAGAAGCACTTACTATGTTATTTTTGTTTGGAGGTTGTGAACATGCAAGAATCTTTAATTAGATCCTTTACCTTACGAAAGTTGACGGCGATTGGTTTACTTGTGGCGGTAGGCACAATAGCGGCACCTTTTTCTATTCCCGTTGGTGTGGCCCGGGCTTATCCTGTTCAGCACACCATTAATGTGTTGTCAGGGGTGCTACTGGGTCCCATTCCGGCTATTGTAGCTGCAATTTTGACTTCTACCTTACGTAACCTGTTGGGGACGGGGACACCTCTGGCCTTCCCGGGCAGTATTTTTGGTGCACTACTGGCCGGCCTTGCTTTTAACTATTTTAAAAATGATTATCTGGCAGCAGCAGGGGAAGTTATTGGCACTGGCCTGATTGGTGCCCTAGTATCTTTTCCCCTGGCCAAATGGCTATTTGGTTTTTCGGGACTTGCCTATTTTTATATAGTTCCTTTTGCTCTAAGCAGTTTTGTTGGTTCTATCCTGGCCCTTTTAATTCTCAAGTCTTTGAAAAAAGGGCGGTACTTATGAGGTCTGTATACTCATTTTTAAAGGAGTGAATATTGGTGTCAAACAGTGAAAACATAACTCAGGTTTCAAAGGCAAGAAGGGGGGAACAAACCCCTGCCATGGAATATGTAGCCCAAAAGGAAGGGCTACCTGTTGAAAAAATAATGGAGGGTTTGGAGGATGGAACCATTGTCATCCCTGCCAATATCAACCACAAGAATTTACAGCCCCGGGGTATAGGAAAGGGTTTAAAAACGAAGGTAAATGCTAATATCGGCACTTCTGAGGCTTTCCCAGACCAGGAAGTGGAAAGGGCAAAGTTGAAAGCAGCCCTAAATGCCGGGGCCGATGCTGTCATGGATTTGAGTACAGGCGGCGATATAAAAGGTATGCGGGCAATGGTACTGCAAACTTCGACGGTACCGGTGGGCACTGTTCCTATTTATGAAGCGGCGGTCAAAGCCCGCTTAAGTCGTGGTGCTGTTCTCGAGCTGACGGTAGAGGATCTCTTCACAGTTATAGAGGACCATGCTGCTTCAGGGGTGGACTTTTTAACCCTTCATTGTGGTTTAACCTTGGCTGCCCTACATAGTTTGCGCACCCAAGCGACTCCTGGGGGTGGTCAGCCGCGGCGGAGCTATCCTGGCTGGATGGATGTTGAAAAAGGGGCAGGAAAATCCTCTTTATCAACATTATGAACGCATCCTTGGGATTGCCAAAAGATATGATGTAACCTTGAGCCTTGGTGATGGTTTGCGTCCCGGCTGTCTGGAGGATGCTACGGACAGGGCCCAGATCCAGGAGCTGCTCACCCTGGGCGAACTGGTCCAGAGAGCAAGGGAAGCAGGGGTGCAGGTTATGGTGGAGGGCCCCGGGCATGTTCCTTTTGACCAAATTGAGACAAATATCAAAATTGCCAAATCCCTTTGCCGGGGGGCACCTTTTTACGTCTTAGGTCCGCTTGTCACCGACGTGGCACCCGGCTATGACCATATTGCTGCGGCCATTGGCGGAACAATGGCGGCGGTGGCCGGAGCTGATTTTCTCTGTTATGTTACCCCCACGGAACACCTTGGTTTGCCGGGGCCAGCAGAGGTCCACCAGGGGGTGATGGCCTCCCGCCTGGCCGCTCATGCTGCGGATTTGTGTAAAGGAAGGGCCGATGCGAAATTATGGGATCAGGAAATTTCCAAGGCCCGCCGGAATTTTAATTGGGAAAAGCAGCTTCGCTTGGCCATGGATCCCGATCTGGCCCGGGAACTTTACGAGCGGATAAACCCCGGCGGGAAAGAAGAATGTACCATGTGCGGCTCCTATTGTGCACTGAAAATGGTGGAAGAATTATAAGCAGGAAGGAGGCCTGTCCTAATATGGGTGGGGCAAGGAAAATGCTAAAATGTGTTTTAACTATTGCCGGTTCTGATTCCGGGGCGGGTGCTGGGATCCAGGCAGACTTAAAAACGATGGCGGCCCAGGGGGTCTATGGCCTTACGGTAATAACGGCAGTTACAGCCCAGAATACGATGGCGGTAGAAAAGTTTCAGTTGCTACCGGTTGAAATGGTAGAGGCGCAAATAGATACTGTTTTGCAGGATTTTGAGGTGGCGGCAGTAAAAACAGGGATGCTGGGGAATGCAGAAATTGTCGCCGCCGTTGCGGCAAAAATAAAGCAATACCGGCTTAAAAATGTGGTGGTGGATCCAGTTATGGTGGCAAAAAGCGGGGATTACCTCCTGGAGGAGGGTGCCCAAAAGGCCATGCAGGAGCAACTTTTTCCTCTGGCCAGGCTTATTACCCCTAACCTGCCCGAAGCAGAGACTTTTTGTGGGGGAAGCATTGAAGACCTTCACGACATGCGGGAAGCCGCACGGCAGCTTTTTGCAATGGGCCCGGCCTTTGTGCTGCTGAAGGGGGGCCATTTTCGCCATGATGTGGAGCTGACTGATCTGCTCTATGACGGGAAAACTTTTTATTATTACCGGGCTCCCCGCATTGAGACGAAAAACACTCACGGGACGGGTTGCACATTTGCTTCGGCTATTGCTTCCAACCTGGCCGGAGGCCGGGCGGTTCCTTCAGCCGTCTGGGCGGCTCGAAAATATTTACAGAAAATAGTGGCCTATGGCTTAGAGCTTGGCCATGGAAACGGTCCCATGGATCATTTTTTAACCTGGGGGAAAAACAAGGGGAAAGGCGGGCAACACTATGTTTAATGGAGCCGATATTTTGAAGAGAATACGCCGGGAAAAACCTTTGATCCACCATATTACCAATAATGTGACTATCGGTGATTGCGCCGATATAACCATGAGCATTGGAGCATTGCCGGTCATGGCCCCAACGAAAGAAGAGGTTGAGGAAATGGTAAGCAGCGCAAGGGGTGCCGTGATAAATATAGGTACGCTGTACCCTGCCCAGGTTGAAGCCATGTTGGCAATGGGGAAAAAAGCACGGGCTGAGGATATCCCTGTAGTGCTTGATCCTGTAGGGGCTGGTGCAACCTCTTATCGCACGGAAACATCCCGCTTAATTATCAGGGAGGCGAAGCCGGCCCTCATCAAGGGAAACAATGCAGAAATTATGTCTTTGGCCGGTGTCAAAAAACCCCGGATCAGCGGTGTGCAAAGCCTTGAAGAGGATGCTGATCCCCTTCCCGGGGCGCTGGGTTTGCTAAAAACACTGGACTATGGGGCGGTGGTGGCTGTTACGGGACCCGTGGATCTGCTCACCGACGGCCGCAGGGTGGCAAGGGTGCGGAACGGGCACTGGCTTTTGCCCCTTGTTGTCGGTAGTGGCTGCATGGCTGCTTCCCTGGTAGCTTCTTTTGCAGCAGTGGAAAAGGACCATTTTATGGCAGCCACCGCCGCCCTTGTTGCCATGGGCGTTGCCGGTGAGATAGCAGCCGGAGGCAGGGAAACGGCAGGGGATGGAGAAACGGTAGTAAATAGGGAAACGGCTGGGGACGAAGGAGCAAGTTTTTTGGGGCCGGCTGAATTTAAAAGAAGACTCTTAGATGCCCTTTTTTTTCTCACCCCGGAGGAGCTTGACAGACGGGCCAGGGTGGAAATACAATGATTAGCAGTTAGTGAAAAAAGGTTGGTGAAAACAGCATCATGCAAAATCCCATGTCCTTGGATTTAAGCCTTTATGTGATTACAGATAGTTTCCTGGCCGGTGGAAGGCCCCTCCGGGAGGTAGTGGAGAAAGCCATTGCCGGCGGAGCGACCTGTATACAGTTACGGGAAAAGGGTGCTGACTCCAGGACATTATTTTTAAAAGCCGGGGAACTTCGTAAAATTACCAGGAAAAAAGGGGTTCCTCTTATTGTCAATGATCGCCTTGATATTGCCCTGGCCGTTGGGGCCGACGGTGTGCACCTGGGTCAGGATGATCTGCCGCCGGAAGCTGCCTGCCGGATCATGCCTGCCGGCATGATCCTTGGGGTTTCGGTCGATAACCCCCAGCAGGCCTGCCAGGCAGAAAACCTGGGAGCTACTTATCTGGGGGCGGGGGCTGTTTTTGCTACTGCTACAAAGCCGGATGCCCGGCAGGCCATTGGTCTGGAAATACTTTCCCGGATTTGCAGGGAAGTAAAGATTCCTGTAGTGGGAATTGGTGGTATAAATGTGGAAAACGCTGCAAAAGTAATCGAAGCAGGTGCGGCCGGCGTGGCAGCCATCTCCAGTGTGATCGCCGCCCCGGATATTACAGCCGCTGCAAGGAAGATATTGGAACAGGTGCAAGGAGCCAGCCGGGCTATGCGGCACTATCACTAAAAGCCTTTTCCAATTTTAGGTTTACTATAATTTAATAACAATAAGATATAAAAAATGTTTTCAGCGTTAGCCGTATTGTTGGAGATTTTTTGGTAAAGGGAGGGAAGGTTGTTGCCTCCAAAAAAGAAAGAAGTCATTATTTATACCGACGGTGCCTGTAGCGGAAACCCCGGCCCGGGGGGCTGGGCAGCACTGTTGATCTACCAGGATAAACAAAAGGAGATCTGGGGGGGGGAAGAAGATACCACCAACCAGAGAATGGAAATGCTCGCAGCCCTGGAAGCTTTGAAAGCTTTGAAGGAACCCTGCAGCGTTAAACTTTATTCCGATAGTGTTTACCTGGTGAATGCCTTTCTGAAGGGCTGGCTTCGCAAATGGCAGCTCAATGGTTGGTTAACGACAAAAAAGGAACCGGTTGAAAATCGGGATCTTTGGGAGGAACTACTCAGGCTTGATCGCCGCCATGACGTGCAGTGGATTAAGGTCAAAGGTCACAGCGATAACGAATACAACAACCGTTGTGATTACCTGGCAAGAAAGGCTATCCCCTAAGTTACAAAAAAATTTGTACCGGGAAGGAGAGAAAAAGATGCATCCCATTTTATTCAAAATTGGCGACTTTGCCCTTTATTCTTATGGAGCGATGCTATTTCTGGCCTTTAGTATCGGGATGCTCTGGACCCTGAAGGAGGCCCCCTTGGAAGAATTTAACCTGGAACATATCTATGAGGCCTTTATTCTTACGATTGTCCTTGCGGTTCTGGGTTCCCGCCTGACCTTCGTTATTTTTAATTGGGAATTATACCGCGGGGATTCCTGGTGGAGGATTTTTGCCTTCAGGGAAGGGGGGCTGATTTTTTATGGGGGCCTACTGGCAGCCCTGACGGGTGTTTATTTTTATTGCCAATATAGGAAAGTGTCTTTTTTTAGCGCACTGGATCTTACTAGCCCTTTTATAGCTCTTGGTTACGCAATTACCAGGATCGGTTGCTTTTTAAACGGCTGTTGCTACGGTAAAATAACGGAGGTCCCCTGGGGGGTGGTCTTCCCAACGGTGGATGGCTTTAAAAGGCATCCAACCCAGCTCTATGCTTCGGCTTCGGCCCTGCTTATTTTTATACTGCTTCGATATCTTAGAAAATATAAGGACTTTGACGGTTTTGTTTTCCTTTTATTTGTGATCTTTTACGGTATTTACCGCTTTACAGTCGAATTTTTTCGAACCGAAATACCCCTTCTTGGCTTCATGAGCCAGGCACAGATTATTTCCTCGGCTCTGATCATTATTGCCGGTTTTGCGTTTTTCCAGAAAAAAAGGAAAATAACGAGAATAAAATATAACAAAATATAAAAAAAGCAAAAAAACAGTTTAATTCTGCAAACTTGACAGTTAAATCCTTAATTGCTACATTATTATTACTGAAGATGTTTTTCATCGTGAGAAAAAGGGTGATTTAATGGGTAATTACGCTGTCAAGGTTCCTAGAATAGGGCTGGATGTGGGAACTTACGCCGTCAAGGGAGTACTGCTTAATGGCGATGAAATAAAAAGAGTTAATGTTCCTACAGCCGGCAATCCGGTTGGGGCTGCCAAAAAATGCCTGGAATACCTTTTAGAAGGGATAGTTGAGGGCCTAGCGCAATTTGGTTTAACCGGGGCAAACGCCGGTCTTTTGGCGGGGGAGTTTGATGTTAAGCCTTTACTTGAGATAGAAGCCCTGCAAGCCGGTATGGGTTACCAGGGTCTGCAATGTAACGCAGTTCTTTCCCTCGGCCATGAAAATATGTACTATATGGAACTGGGGACCGGAGGAACGGTTCGTTTTTTTAACCGCAACGGTCAATGTGCTGCCGGCAGCGGTTCCTTTTGGTACCAGCAGGCCACCAGGATGGGCTATAATGACCAGGAGCTGGCTGAAATTGCCCTGCAGGCTGATGCTCCGGTCAGGATTTCAGGCCGCTGTGCAGTTTTCGCCAAGTCCGACATGACCCATGCCATCAATGAGGGCGCAACCCAGGGTTCTGTCACCGCCGGTATGGCTAAAGCGCTGGCGGATATGGTTTTAACTGGGGTGGCCCAAAGCAGGATCAAGGACATTGCTTCCTTGATGGCTGTTGGTGGTGTGGCCAACAACAAAGCGGTTATGAAGTACATTGGCGAATATTGCGAGGAATGTTCCACCGAGCTGCTGGTTCCCCCAGAACATGAATATTTGAATGCCCTTGGTGCAGCGGTGCAGGGGCAGGTCCAACTTCAAGTTGATCGTTTTAGCCTTGACGATCTTTTATCCAGACATTATAAACCGGAAAGGCCTTTGCCCTCTTTATCTCCGGAAAAAGTAAAATATATGGATCCCCCCCCGGGGAAACAAAATTTTGATTTATCAACCGTCTACCTTGGCGTCGACTGCGGTTCCGTATCCACAAAATGTGTTCTTCTGGACGGCCGGGGTGCTTTTATGGGGGGGATTTATCTTCCCACTGCGGGGCGGCCTGCGCTGCAGGTTTTGGAGCTGATGAAGGAAGTAGAACAAAAATATGGGGAAATGCTAAAGGATGTTCCCATGGTTGCCTGCACTACTGGTTCTGGGCGTTTCCTTTCCCAGAAAATTCTTTGCGCAGAATATGCCGTGGACGAGATAACCTGCCAGGCAGAGGGTGTAAAATATCTTTGCGGTGCAGAAGGGATCTTTTCTATTATTGAAATAGGCGGGGAGGATTCCAAATTCCTGCAGCTAAAAGACGGCGTTTTATACGACTACAATATGAATCCCGTTTGTGCAGCAGGGACAGGGACTTTTTTAGAAAACCTGGCCGGCCTGCTGGGGGTGCAGATCGAGGGTGAATTCTCCGACAAGGCTTTCAAGGCCGAATATGCCATTGATCTTGGGGACACCTGTACCCTTCTTTCCCAATCCGCCCTTGTGTCGGCCGCTTCTCAGGGGCTGCCCCTGACTTCACAACTGGCCAGCCTGGCTTATTCCTCAGCAAGAAATTATATCAGTAAAACAGTAGAAAATAGGCCCCTGGAGGGCAGGATCATTTTTACGGGTGCTACAGCCAGGAACCATGCCCTGGCCAGCGCCTTTGCCCATGAATGTAAACAGGAGATCATTGTTCCCCCTTACCCCGAACTTTCCGGGGCCCTTGGCTGTGCGGTAATAGCTAGAAGCTTCCACAACCTTGGCCTGAAAGGCGAATTTTCCTTCCGCGACCTGCAACACCTGCATACCTTTACCGTGAGCAAAAGTAAATGCAAGGCCAAATGCGACCATGAGCATAATTGCACCCTGGATGTGATCACTTTCAGTGATGGCAGCAAGTTTCTTTACGGGGATCGCTGCGGGCGCTATTCCGGCCTGGATAGGAAGGCCAAGGTTTCCGGTATCCCCGACTACCTGGCCCGCCGGAAGGCACTTTTTGAGGCTGCTGCCGGGGAACCCCTTAGCAGCGGACCCCGTGTTGGGATAGCCAGGGGCGGTCTCTTTTTTGACCTTTATCCCTTTTGGGCTGCCTTTTTCAGGGAACTCGGGGCAAGCGTTGTCCTTTCCCCGGAGACCTCCGAAACTACCTTTGAAAAGGGGAAAAAAGAACTGGAAACGGAGATGTGTTATCCCCTCGAGGTTCTGGTAGGCCACTACCAGGAACTGGTTGAAAAGGATCTCGATTTTATTTTTGTTCCGGAGGTTGTTGACATGGAACCTCCTCCCTGGGCTGAACACTGGCCCCGTTCCTTCACGTGCTCCTTAATACAGACTGTTAAAGGTGTGGTTGCCAATTCCCTTAAGATAGAAGAAGACAAACTGCTGTATGCGCAGTTGAATTATAAAGGTGGTCAGGAAAGAATAACAGCCCAGTTGGAACCGGTGGCCAGGAAATTACTGGGTACCGGTTACCGGGAGAACCTCCTGCAGCAAGCTGTCGGGGCCGGCTATGAGGCCCAGGAGGCTTTTCGCCGTTCCCTGATGGAAGAAAGCAAAAAGGTTATGGAGGAGCTGAAAGGTTTCCGGGATTCCGTAGTTGCTGTTTTCCTGGGCAGGTCTTACACGGTCTGTGATGATTTCGTTTCGAAGGGTTCGCTGCACTATGCCCGTCAGAGGGGTCTTGTCGCAGTGCCGCAGGAATTCCTGCTGGAACACCTGCGGGGCTGGTACGAAGGTGATATTGTGGATGCAGTTCTGGATGGCGAAAGGGAGGAATTTGATAAACAACTCGATGAACTTTTTGAAAACATGGACAATATCTATCCCATCCAGCTCCAAAAAATGCTTTCCATCGTTTTTTGGGTAAATTTTTTGAACGAACGGGCGGAAAAAACGGGGTTGCCCCTGCTGCATCTCGTTTTTCAGGATCCTTTCAAATGCGGCCCCAATGCCATGTTAAGGCATTATTTGGGGAACCTTTCCAGCTACCTGCGCTTGACACTGGATGGCCATACTGCACCCGCCGGAATGATCACCAGGCTGGAGGCCTTCCAAAATACTTGCCGTTCCAGAAACGGATTTACCAGGCTTACTTTTTATTCGGCTCAGACCAGGTACATAAGGGATCGCGACTGGAAAAAGATCCTTATTCCCGAACCTACTCACCATGCCAGGGTTTTTGCAGCCATGTTTCAAAATTACGGTGTCGATGCAGAGGTTTTGCCGCGCAGCCAGGATAAGGACCTTACCCTGGCCCGCCGTTTTGTAAATGGGGATGAATGCCTGCCCCTGATCCAGAATGTGCAGGACTTTCTAGATTATCTTTTCCAGAACGGCCATGACTCCCTGGAGGAGACCGTCTTTTTCCAGGGATGGGCCTGCGGCCCCTGCCGCTATGGTCTTTATGCCCCCACACAATCTTTGCTTATCGACAAGGCCGGCTTTGGCAAAAGGAGGATCTGTTCCGTCAAAGCAGATGATGTTCTGAAAAGATTTGGGATTAATTATATAGTGGGCCTTTTTGACGGTATAACGGCAATGGATATCCTTTACAAAATGCTGCATGCGACCAGGCCCTACGAACTAGTTGAAGGTACAAGTGATGCTCTTTTTGAAAAATATTCGGAAAAGCTGTTGGATATTTTAAGGAATTACCGCTTTAATATCTTCAAGCTGCTTTCGGGTAAACATATTTCCCCCCTTGAGACGCTCCTTGCTGAAGCGGCGCAGGCGTTCCAGGACGTGGAAAAGTCGGAGGGAAAAAGACCCTTGATCCTGCTGGGCGGGGAGTTTTATGTCCGTCTTGATGATCGCTGTAACCGGGAACTGATTAGGAAGATAGAAAAGGAAGGCGGGGAGGTTTCCCTGGCCCCCACATCAGAGCTTTTTTCTTATACTGCTTATATCAATTACCGGGAGGCCTGTACTGCTTTCCAATTTAATAGGAACCTGTCCAGGTACTTGCTAAAGTTAGGCTATGGCTTTGTTAACCGGCTGGCCGGAAGGAACGAACATCTTTTGGAGGAGGCCGCCAGTGGTCTTTTGCGAGGACACGAGGAACCTTCGCCGCAGGAGATCATGCAAATGGCCCGTAGATATGTTTCGGAACATTACGGCGGGGAACCTCCCATGACCATCGGCAGGGCCTGTGCTTTTGCCAGGAGGGAGGACGTTTCGGGAATAGTATTTGTGGCCCCCTTTACCTGCATGCCGGGTTCAGTCGTGGAATCCCAGATGGGTGCCCTGCGGGAGGCATTGGATTTGCCCATGATCACGATCTACTATGACGGCAAAGAAAACGCCAACCGCGACGAATTTATCGAAAGCCTGGTTTTCCAAGCCAAACAACGAATGAAATAAGCGCAGAAGTGTTGGTGTCAGGAGACGGTTCGAGACCAGGGAGGAAGTAACATGACTTCACGCTTGCAAACAGTTTTTTCTATAATGCATCTCAGCGGGTTGGAGGCAGTTTCTTTCCTGGGTGCTTTGAAATACGCTTATTTATTCGGAGCTGTTCTTTCCGTTTTGGCAGCTTTTTTATCCCTGCTGCAAACTAGGGCAAAGGCGCCAAAGTAGCAGGTGGTCCCTGTCAATTTGAGACCACTGAAAAAGCCTCAAATTGTGTCATTCTGAGTGAACGAAGTGAATGAAGAATCTATTAAACAGCTTAAAACTAAGATCCTTCGCTATCGCTCAGGATGACAATAGCACTCTCAGGATGACAATAGCACTCTCAGGATGACAATAGCACTCTCAGGATGACAATAGCACTCTCAGGATGACAATAGCGGCAGTTTTTTATAAAACCGGCTTTTTCAGTGGTCTCTCAATTAACTGTCAACTGTAATAATTTTTTGTTCTAATGCTACTATTCTTTTTCCAAGTTTAGCGATGTCAACAAAAACTCCTTCCTCAAAGGATTTGGCTAAGGAATTTTTTGGTGCGGGGGACTTGCGGGTGGTAGAAAAGTTGCTCCGGGGGGCCTTCTTCGGCAATAACGCCCTCGTCAAGAAAAATGACACGATCGGCAGCTTCTCGAGCAAAGCCCATTTCGTGGGAAACAACCACCATTGTCATTCCTTCCCGTGCCAGTTGTTTCATCACGTTTAAAACCTCTTTAATCATTTCTGGGTCCAGGGCAGAAGTAGGCTCATCGAAAAGCATTACCTTGGGTTCCATTGCCAGAGCGCGGGCTATGGCTACTCTTTGCTGTTGTCCCCCGGAAAGATGGCGGGGATAAGCATTTGCCTTATCCAGTAGTCCAACTTTTTCCAGCTGTGCTAAGGCCAGGCTACGGACTTCTGATGGGGCCATTTTTTTAACCTTAAGGGGTGCCAGGCTAATGTTTTCAAGAGCTGTTTTGTGGGGGAAAAGGTTAAAATGTTGGAAAACCATGCCCACATTTTGCCGTACTTGGTTGAGATTAACCCCGGGGGCACAAATACTTACTCCATCTACGATGATTTCTCCTTCTTGTGGTATCTCCAGAAGGTTCAGACAGCGCAAGAAGGTGCTTTTACCTGACCCGCTGGCGCCGATAATGACTACCACCTCTCCTTTATCTATGTTGGTGGTAATTGAACGTAACACCTTAAGGTTGCCGAAACTTTTATGCAGGTTACGGACCTTAATCACTGACCTGCAGCCTCCTTTCCAGGTAACCCAAAATTTTTGAAAGGGTATAGGTGATGACAAAATAGATAAGGGCGATAAACGTAAAAATTTCAAAATCCTTATAGGTCCTGGTACGGATATGTTCGCCTGCTCGCATCAGTTCTGTTAAAGCAATGACGGAAAGCAGGGAAGAATCTTTAATAAGCATGATTAGTTCATTAACCAGCGGGGGGATAACCCGGCGGAAGGCCTGGGGCAGGATTACATAGATCATAGCCATCGTTCCACTCATCCCCAGGGAGCGGGCGGCTTCCATCTGCCCTTTGTCAATGGACTGAATTCCCGCACGAACGATCTCAGCGACATAAGCCCCGCTATTGACCGAAAGCCCGATTGTTGCTGCTGCCCGCCGGTCAAGATCAATGCCTAACTGGGGCAGGCCGTAGTAGAGAATAAAGAGTTGCACAAGAAGTGGTGTGCCACGGATAAATTCTATATAAGCTCCAGAGGCAAGTTTCAACAACCTGGAACGGGATAGACGGGCCAGGGCGACCAGGGATCCTATGAAAAAACCTATTGTTACAGCAAGGGAGGAGATACGCAGTGTTTCACGCAAACCCATCATTAGAAAAGGCCAGTTGTTAATAATTACGGAATAGTCCAGTTTCATTGGTAAAACACCTCCGAAATATGTGCCTGGGTGCCATGGGGATGCTTCGAGACCACTGAAAAATCCCGAATCCTGTCAGCTTGAAATCAAGATCCTTCGCTATTGCTCAGGATGACAATAAAAAAGTGATTTCCAAAAACATTTTTTACTATGATAAACATGACAAAAATATTATTTTTATTAAATTTTGATGAGTTTCTGAAAAACCTTAGTCCTAGAGCCATAGTAAAGGCAAAGCGCTAAAGCGCTTTGCCTTTGGCTTGCCCCCAGTTTAGAAAATTGAAGCTAAAACAAGGTATTTGCTTGGATATTCTAGCTTGGTTTTTTTAGGTAGAAAACGGATGCTCATGAAGGTATTCACCTAACTATGCTACTATAATCCAGTTTTTCAAATTTTTTGCAACCTTGGGCTATTTGTCAATAGCTTAGAACCATTTGCTAATGAGTTCGTCAAACCGGCCGCTTTCCTTCAGATCTGCCAAAACAGTGTTAATTTCCTCCAGTAGCTCTTCGTTTTCCTTGCTGACAGCTATGCCGAAATATTCCTCCGTGAAAACCCCTCCAACGGTTTTGCAGCCGCCTTTAATCTCAATGTAACGTTCTGCAACCGGGACATCGATAATGATGGCATCGACCCTTTCGTTGGCCAGATCCAGGAAGGCTTCGTTAATTTTATTATACTGCCGGATGTTTTCAGCCGGGAAACGGTCATGTGCTTCCAGATCGCCAGTTGTTCCTAGCTGGACGGCGATGATTTTACCTTCCAGGTCGTCTACGCTCTTAATTTCCTCTTCGTCTTCCCTGACTACTACAGTTTGGCCCGCAAAATGATAGGGATCGGAAAAATTTACTTCTTCTTTCCGTTTATCCGTAATGGTTATCCCGGCGACAGCCATATCAATTCTCTTGGAGTTTAAGGCCTGTGTTAATCCACCAAACTCCATATCTTCTATAACCAGTTCTCTACCAAGGGCTTCAGCTATAGCTTTAGCGATATCTACATCAAAACCATCTACTTCATTATCTTCATTGCGAAATTCAAAAGGTGGAAAATCTGCATTAGTTCCCATCACCAGTTTAGGTTTGTCCGCTACTCCGTTTTCTTGGGTACCGGTACAACCGGTAAAAACAATTAAAGAGAAAATAAAACAACAAAGGACCCCATAAATAAAAACTTTTTTCATTATAAAACTCCCCTCTCTATTAAGTTTATATTTTTACCTCAATTATTATATCATATTATATTTTTCTTTGGGGATAAATTATCGAAGACAATCAAATAGAAAAAATAGTGTGTGTCGGGGATCCCCCCAGGCATACACTAACTCTGGTAGGCGGTATAGCTACTAACTTTCAAGCAAAAACCTTGACAGATCGTTTACTTTAACGTGTTAATCTGGTAAAATACAAAAGGTTAGAAAAATAAAAAAAGAGGGGAGTAATGTTGATGGTGAAAAAGGTGGCATTATTGTTGGTGGCGCTGATGCTTGTATTTGGCATGACTGCTTGCACGCCAAGCGAGCCAAGTGGGACCGGTGATGTAGCTGGGGAAACATTTACAGTAGGGTTTGATCAAAATTTTCCACCCATGGGATTCGTTGGTGATGATGGAGAGTTTACAGGTTTTGATTTGGATTTAGCAGCCGAAGTTGCAGAACGTTTAGGTATGGAGCTTAAGTTGCAGCCTATTGCCTGGGATGCAAAAGACATGGAGCTATCAACTAAGAATATTGACTGCATTTGGAATGGCTTTACCATTAATGGGCGCGAAGATTTATATACCTGGACCGAACCTTACATGTCAAACAACCAGGTTTTTGTAGTAAGAGCTGATTCAGGAATATCAACTTTAGCTGATTTAGCAGGTAAAACTGTGATTGTTCAAGTGGATTCCAGTGCAGATAAGGCATTAAAAGACAGGCCGGATTTAATGGAAACCTTTGGTGATTACTTAACGGCAGACAATTATAATAGTGCCCTTATGGATTTGGAATCGGGTGCGGTAGATGCAGTTGCCATGGATGATACTTTTGCAAACTACTACTTAGAAAAAAAAGGAGATAACCTAGTCATATTGGAAGAAACACTAGCGGCAGAAGATTATGGTGTGGGTTTCCTGTTGGGAAATGAAGAATTAAGGGACAAAGTTCAAGCTGCCTTGGAAGAAATGGCTGCCGACGGAACAATGGCCGAAATCTCTGAGAAATGGTTTGGCAAAGATATCACCACAATTGGCAAGTAATGAGATCAAGATAGGATTGCTAAAAAAGAAGGGGCTGTCCCTGATGAGATAGCCCTTTCTTTTATACCGAAGGGAAAAGGGGTACAAGCTGTGGAGTGGCCGGTGTTACTATTAAAATTAAGTCAGGGCATGTTAGTGTCCGTCGAGATATTTACGCTTACGCTGCTTTTTTCTCTTCCCCTGGGGCTGTTTGTTTCTTTTGGCCGCATGTCCAAAAATGTACTCTTAAGGAATGTAACGAAAGTTTATATTTCAATCATGCGTGGAACACCACTGATTTTGCAGTTGATGGTGGTTTATTTTGGGCCATTTTATATCTTTCGGATCACTACGCCCAGGGGCTACCGCTTTATCGCTGTTATCATTGGATTTGTATTGAACTATGCCGCATATTTTGCTGAGATCTACCGGGCTGGGATCGAGTCAATACCGGCTGGGCAATATGAGGCTGCTAAAGTGTTAGGCTATAATAAAACTCAGACTTTTATTAAAATTATTTTGCCACAGGTTATCAAACGCATTCTCCCACCGGTTACAAATGAAGTTATTACATTAATCAAGGATACCTCGCTTGCTTTTGTTATTTCTGTAGCAGAGATGTTTACGGCAGCGAAAGCTATTGCATCGGCTCAGAGATCCATGCTGCCCTTTGTTGCTGCAGGAATATTTTATTATATTTTTAATTTTATTGTAGCATTTGTTATGGAATGGATAGAAAAAAAGTTTAGCTATTTTAGATAGAAGAAAGAGGAGATCGCCAAGGGATGAAATACCTGGAAATTATAAATCTAAGAAAAAGTTTTGGTGACCTCGAAGTTATCAAGGATATTTCCTTGGATGTTGAAGAAGGACAAGTAGTTGCAATTATTGGGCCATCGGGCTCTGGAAAATCCACTTTGCTTCGATGTGCAACCTTGTTGGAGACAATGGACTCAGGCGAATTGATTTATCTGGGCGAACATGCGGTGACAACTGGTGCAGATGGAAAAACAGTTTTAGCCCCTTTTAAACAATTAAAAAAAATACAGAGCTATTATGGCCTTGTCTTCCAAAATTTTCACCTTTTTCCTCATTACACTGTCATTAAAAATATCATAGATCCCTTGATAACTGTTCAAAAAAAGAGTAAAGTAGAGGCTTTGGAAATTGGCCGGGAATTATTGCTTAAAATGTCATTGTCTGATAAAGAAAATAACTATCCCTACCAATTATCAGGGGGTCAGCAGCAACGGGTTTCTATTGCCAGGGCTTTAGCCTTAAATCCAAAGGTGCTATTTTTTGATGAACCGACTTCGGCTCTCGATCCAGAGTTAATAGGAGAAATATTAAAAGTTATTAGGGATTTGGCTGCTGAACGGATGACTATGGTGATCGTTACCCATGAAATGGGCTTTGCCAGGGATGTTGCTGACCATATTATCTTCATTGATGGGGGCCTTATTATTGAAGAAGGGCCTCCGGAAGAAGTAATTTGCAACCCGAAAAATGAGCGTACCAGGGCTTTTTTAAATAGATTTGAAAACTAATATCTCTCCTGTTTTTTGAGACACTACTTTCACTTTACTTTTACATTCTCTATCCATATTTTTTCATATCAGGAACTTATCACCATGAATTATCCTGAATTTTCTGATTGGATTCTGTATTGGATCTGCATCGGGTAATTCACTGGTCTCTCCAGACAAAAGAAAGGTGTGGGTTTTATGCTCGGTGCCCTTGCCGGGGATATCATCGGTTCTGTTTATGAATGGCGAAATGTAAAAAGCACAGATTTTGAGTTATTTACTCCTGCATCCACCTTTACTGATGATTCAGTTTTAACAGTAGCGATAGCAGATTGTATTCTGAATAAGAAAGACTACGCGACGACGTTGAAAGCCTATGGCCGGAGCTTTCCCCATGCCGGTTACGGGCCCACATTCCGCAAATGGCTTTTTTCAGATGATCTTTTACCTTATAATAGTTTTGGCAACGGTTCAGCCATGCGGGTCAGCCCTGTGGGTTTCTTTTTTAACACATTGGAAAAGGTCCTGGAGGAAGCTAAACGCAGTGCCAGGGTAACCCATAGCCATCCTGAAGGAATCAAAGGGGCACAGGTTACGGCAGCAGCTATTTTTCTCGCCCGTCAAGGGAAAGGCAAGGAAGAAATAAAGCAATATATTACGGAACATTTCGGCTATAACCTGGAACAATCTTTGGACGAAATCCGCCCGCATTACAGCTTTGATGTTACCTGTCAGGGCTCGGTGCCCCAGGCTGTCAGGGCATTTTTAGAGTCCTCAGATTATGAGGATGCAGTCCGCAAAGCGATTTCTATTGGTGGCGATAGCGATACAATCGCCTGTATCACTGGTGGAATCGCCCAGGCTTACTACAAAGAAATTCCTTCCGTGATAGTAAGAAAAACAAAGGAATTGCTGGCACCGGAACTGTTGGAAGTTGTAGAACAGTTTAACCATGTTGCCGGGATTGAGTTTTAGATCCTTATATCTGGAATTAAAATAAAAGGATGAATAAAGAAGATGGAGGTATTTCTATGTCAAAATCAGATTTAGAAAAATCTTATATGGAAAGTATGTCTGCAGCTTTTTCCAGGGTTGACGAAATAGGCAAGGTTGAACTAGTCCTGGGGATCCCTTTTTTGTTTGAAAAGGCAGAAAAGGAACAGATCATTGATGCGCTGCAAACAGGCCTTTCAACTTTTTATCCTGGATTAAAAACGGCGCTTATTTGTTTTATGGCTGAAGAACCATTTTCTTCTGGAAATAAAAAAGATTATTCAGAATATGGGGAAAATATTCTTGTATTCTCATATAATAACAAAAAATTATTAAAAAAAGGTTGGGCTATAAGGGGTATCATGGATTTGGCTTCCGCCTTTGATGCCGATCTGGTTATTCTGGAACCGACTCTCTTTACATCTGTTGCTGAAGGGGGTGCGGTTGGTCTAACCCTGGACTGGATCGAACAGCTATACCATCCCATCCAGGATGGGCATGTTGACCTTGTTTTGCCCCGCTTTAATGTTACTTTTCTGGAAAACAGCATTGCTGATCACTTTGTTTTCCCTCTCCTGGGTGCACTTTATAATCTGGAACTGCGGGCCTCCCTTGGTGCAGGCCTGGCCCTGGACCGGAACTTATTGTCACTTTACCTGGGTAATGTTAGAAGATGGCCAGAAGAAGCCTTTGACTTTGGCATTGACACATGGTTGTTGGTTTATGCTCTGGAACAGGGTGCAGAGGTTGCGGAGGTGCATTTAGGGCAAAAACCCGTCGTGGCCCTCCCGGTTGATCTATATTACTATTTCGTGCAAACCGTACAAGTGCTTTTTAAGGCAATTGGTAGGAAACCCTCACAGCAATCCTGGAGAAATAAACCGAAAGCACTGCGTTCCCCCCTTGTTTTTGGAGCCCGGGAAAGCTATTATCTTGAATCTGCTATACCTAATTATCAAAGTTTTTTAGCTAATTTTCGTCGGGGGTTAACCCGTTTTCAAAGGGCCATCTGGTCCAGGATTTTTCCTGAGGAGCTTAATAACCAGTTACAGGAATTGGCCAATCTCCCAAAGGAAGACTTTTATTTCCCGGAAATTCTCTGGGCGCAGGTTGTTTATGATTCCTTGCTTGCCTATAATTTTGTGCCCGGGCTGGGGAAGGAGGATATTGCGGCCAGTTTATGGTCTCTTTTTGAAGGGCGTCTTGCCGGGTTTTTGAACGAAATTTCCATGGCAGGTTCTTGTGATCGGCTGGCTGTCTTTTCAGGTGGAAATTACTGTCTTACTTTTGCACGGCATCGGGTTGATGCCCAAATGGATACCTTTATAGCCAGGAAGAGGTACCTAATGGAAAGATGGTCTCACCGCAAGGAGGCGCTTCAGCCTTTCCTGCCCGAAATTGCCTACTGGGAATACATTCCCGGCATACCCATCATATTGCCGTTAAAGATAGAATCCCCGGCAGGAAATATTGAACATGTCTCCGTTATTTATGAACAGCTTCTGAAGGAATGCAAGGAACAGTTTGATCTATTCACGATCAACAACCTGAACCTGAGTGCCAGGGACGGTTCTTTTAAAATTGCCTTTGCTATGTGTCAACTCCTGCAGGAGTTGGAAAAACACCTTGATGAAACACTTCTCCCTGGAGATATTCATACACCGGCCGGTATGCAGGCCTTCGTGGAACAGATTTTTGCATATTTCTCCACTGCTAACAGTTTTTCCTTGAAAAGTGAGGTCGCAGAAAAATTCCTGAGGGAATATCCGCCACGTAACCTCATTACTATTTATGGTTGCCGGAATATAGATGAACTTTTCCAGCAATATGACGCTCTTGATGTTTTGGCGCTTACAAGCTGGTCTGAAGACATTCGCTATATTACCCAGATCAATGAAAAATTCAGGAACAGTTTGCAGCCCCATGACTTTGAAAACTCCCCTATCAAGCCTTTGGTCGTGGATTACAGAGATTTCCCGGCCCTTGCCTATATCAAAGAGGCCCCTGTGCTTAATCATCTGGCCAGCCGGGTTGTAGTTAGCAACCTGCGTTGTGGCAGCGGCGGAAATTTCCCCAAAATACGTCTCTTTACCACTATCCTGAAAAGTATTTTTGATGCCAGGGAGCTGGGCATGGTCTGGAAATATTTTACCCGCAATCGCAAGGAATTTGCAACAAGGGTCCTTAATTCCATTGAACACCATTGGGGGGCGGACGCTTTTTCTGCACATACCATTTTTGAAAGCAGGCAACACAGGTTCCTGCAGAAGTGGCTACAGGACTTTGCGGAACAATGCTGTTACTCTGGAGAAGAAGAGGTTGCTATAGCTGGGGAGGTTTTGAAAAAGGCTGCAGAAGGTTACCATCTGGGTATGACGCTGCCGGACGGATATTTTATCAGTATGTCCCTTTGGAGTTGGGCCAGTTATAACTTCAAAGGGGGGAAAAATTTCCCCACACCCCTTTCCCTGATGGTTGAGCGGCGTTGGTTTGATAGTGAACTTTTTTATCGCTGTTGTGAAAAAATCGGTTTTAGCCGGGAAGACATATTCCAGAAAATTATGGAACTGATGGGTCAGGGTCAAGAAGCAGAGGATCTGGCTATCCTTTACCTGGGGGCTCCTAAACATGGTAAAAAGGTAATTGTGAAACAAAAGCTGGAGCGGGGACTGCCGCCGGCAGGCCAACTACGAAGATCCCCATTTAACCCTTTATTGGCTCCCATCAGGGAACATGACTGGGAATCCAGTTATGTATTGAATTGTGGGGCTATAAGGGTGGATGGCCTCGTCTACATTCTTTATCGTGCGGTTGGCGAAGATTGCATTTCAAGGCTTGGCCTGGCGATCAGCAGGGATGGGCTGTATATAGATGAGCGCCTTCCGTTTCCTGTATTCAGTCCCGGGCATGAAAGTGAGAAAATGGGCTGTGAAGATCCCCGGCTTATTTTAATCGAAGGCAGGATCTATATGCTCTACACTGCTTATGACGGTGTACTACCCCAGATTGCCTTGGCTTCCATTGCCCCGGATGATCTGGTAAATTTCCGCTGGCAGCACTGGCATCGCCATGGTCTGGTTTTCCCTAATTTCCCCAATAAGGATGCTATCTTTTTCCCAGAACGCTTTAATGGTAAACTGGCCATGTATCACCGTATTAACCCCAATATCTGGCTCGCTTATTCCGATAATTTTGACACCCCCTGGTCCAGGGAGAATCACTGTATTGTAGTGGGGACTCGTTCCGGTATGATGTGGGATGCCGTCAAAATTGGTGCTGGAGCGCAGCCGATTAAAACAAAATATGGCTGGTTGCTGATTTACCATGGGGTGGACTTTTGTCTTTGCTACCGTCTAGGAATTTTTCTGACTTCCCTTGATAGTCCTTCGAAAATTATTTACCGTTCGCCAAATCCCATTCTGAGTCCAGAAACCTCCTATGAGGTAGGAGTTTGCGGACAGTGCTGGGTCCCAAATGTTGTTTTTACCTGTGGTGCTTTGCCTGCTGAAAACAAAGAAGTCCTGGATGATGACGACGACGAAATTCTTGTTTACTATGGGGGTGCCGATACAGTCATTGGTGTAGCTAGTATAACCCTGGGCGAATTAATCCCAGCTGACTTTCGTAAAAAGTTGGAAAATGAGTGGCAGGCAGCTGAGGGAAGGCAGTAGGCTATTGGTGGATAATGATTAGTGTATAATAGTTAATAATAAATGGAATAAATGGACAATAATTAGTAATAAGTGTATAATTGATAGTAGTATTATTGGCATCCTGGTAGGATGGTGAAGCTTTAATCGCCCTATAATCTTGTTTGCTTTAACGGCCCCATTGATTTCCTTGCTTCATTAGCCTCGTTTGTTTTCACGGCTTAAGGAATAGGTTGTCGTTACTGTAAAACTTGCAGCACTTTATACCTGTTAAATTTAAATTTTTGTTATAAAGCTATGGACTACTGTACATTATAAGGAGGGGCCCTTTTGGTTCCTCCTTTATAATATTTATTTGTGATGCCTGGCAGGGCGGTAGTCCAGCAGCATAAGCCCCCCTTTTTTGCAATAAAATGATAAGTTGCCAAAAAAAGTTGAATTCTTATTCAAAATAAGTTATAATTAAAAAAGAAAAATTAAAAGAAATAAATTTTTTCCAAATATACGAAATATACGAAAACCTAGACTATTTAACTCTTGTTAGATGGCGTGGTTGGGATAGCGGGGTAAAATATTAATAAAACATCAGTAGCTAAAGATGGAACTGTATTAATGTTTTGTAACTACCCAGGGTTGCACAGGTTTGCAAGGATTCTATAGTCGCTGTATTAGGGATGCCTGAATTGCCGTGGGCTTTCAGTTTAAATTATATCCCTTTTTTATGTGACTTTTTTACTTCTGGACTCCTGGATCCCAAGTAGTTACTATTTTTTCTCAATTTAAAGCTTAAAGGGGTGATGGTCATTGTTATTGTCCCGGACAAATTCTCATAATATAAAAAAAAGATTGAAGGTTGTTTTAATAAGCAGTTGTTTGCCCCGGCAATGTGGGATTGCAACCTTTTCTGCAAGCCTGGGTCAGGCTTTGGAAAAAACCATGGGTCGTGATTCTACCTGCTTCATTGCTTTAAACCATAACGAAAGCCATCGCTACCCTCCCAAGGTTATTTATCAGATCGAACAGGAAAACCTTGAGGACTATTACCTGGCTGCAGAGCTTATTAACTCTTCCGACATTGATCTGGTGATCCTGCAGCATGAATTTGGGCTTTTTGGAGGCAGCGGGGGAAATTATATTGTCGAATTGCTAGGCAATCTAAAAAAACCCGTTGTGTCAACATTCCATACGGTTTTAGAAAGACCTACACCGGAGCAAAACAAGTCGTTCCTGGAGGTTTCAGCCTTTTCCCAAGCTTTAGTAGTTATGAATAGTTTGGCTATAGAGATCATGACCGGGGTTTATGATCTACCTCGTTCCAGGATCCACCTCATCCCGCATGGTGTACCCGATGGTTTTTATATCGATCCCTTCTACTACAAAAGCAGGATGGAACTAGCGGATCACTTTGTAATTCTTACTTTTGGTTTCTTAAGCCCTAACAAAGGGATCGAAATAGTAATGGAAGCCTTGCCGAAGGTGGTACAAAAGCATCCGGAGGTCCTTTACCTTATACTGGGTGTAACCCACCCTGAAGTAAGAAAACATGAGGGAGAAAGCTACCGGGAATATTTGCAGGAGCTGGTACAGGATTTAGGTCTTTCTGACAATGTCAGGTTTATAAATAGTTTTGTTGACGATCACCTTTTAGATAGCTACCTGGGCGCTGCAGACCTGGTTGTTTGCCCTTATCACAACGAAGAACAGGTCACCAGCGGTGTCTTGAGCAATTCTTTGGGCAAGGGGAAGGCAATCATTTCCACTCCTTATCTCCATGCCCGGGAAGCCCTTTCCGGCGAAAGAGGTATACTGGTAAATTTTAGGGATAGCCAAATGATGTCTACAAAGATTTTGCAAATGGTGGAAAACCCACAGGAAAGGTTTTTAATGGCGGGCCGGGCTTACAAGTTGGGGCAACAAATGGGTTGGAATCATATTGCCAGAAAATACGTGGAGCTCTTTGAAGAAATAGCCGAACGGCCCCGGGGAAGATATTTTCAACAAAGCCGGCTTTTTACCCTTCCAGAAATAAATCTTAATTATTTGAAAGCGCTTACCGATGAGACAAGCATTGTCCAGCATACAATTTATGGGGTGCATGATTATTCCCATTATTATTCCGCAGATGATGCTGGCCGGGCCCTGGCGGTTTGTTCTTCATATTTTAACCTGGTGAGGGATGAAACAGTTCTTTCCCTGATCGATAAATATATGGCTTATTTAGTCCATGCCCGGCAACCGGACGGCTGGTTTCATAATTACATGAATTACCAGAGGGAATTCCCCGAACAGGAGATCAGTCAGGATACTTTTGGGCGATGTCTATGGGGTCTTGGTGCTGTGGTCAATTTAGTGCAGGATCGGGACCAGGGTATGTTGGCTGCACAGTTGTTGGAAGACAGTATTTCCCTTATAGGGAGCCTGACCTATACCCGTGCCCAGGCTTATACTGCCCTGGGGCTTGACGCCTATCTTTTACGTCATCCCGAATCAGGACCGGTGCGTGAGGGACTTCGCAGTATTGCTGATTCCCTTCTGCACAGCTATAGGAAACATGCTTCTGCTTCCTGGAAATGGTTTGAGGATTTTCTTACTTATGATAATGCTCGTTTACCCCAGGCCCTGCTTATAGGATACCGGCATCTTTCCGAACCGGATTACCTGAGGGTCGCCCTGGAGGCTCTGGACTTCCTAACTGAAGTCCAGTACCAGGATGGATATTTTGATCTGATTGGTAACGAAGGTTGGTATCAAAAGGGGGGAGAAAAGGCTATCTTTAGCCAGCAACCCCTTGATGCTGGGGCACTGGCTGAAACTTTTCTCCTGGCCAGGTTATTGGCCGGGGAAAACAAGTACCTGGAGCTAGCCTACGCAGCTTTACAGTGGTTTCTGGGAAGGAATCGGCTGGGCGTGTCCCTTTATGACAGCATAATCGGCTCCTGTTGTGATGGCCTTGATCCCGGGCGCCCAAGTAAAAATAAGGGGGCGGAGTCTACCCTTTCCTTTCTTCTGGGGCTGCTTGCCTTTTATCAATATGGGGCAGACTAGTTTTAGACGTAAAAAATACAGACAAACTTAAAGACAAACCCGAAAACAAAATGTGGAAGAGCTTTTAAAAATTGTTAAAATAGAACAAGAGGAGGCGCTTTGATGGGAAGGAAGCAAGTTTTTCTTGAATCAGCCACCCCTCCCTGGGGAACCTGGGAAGTGTTGTTAAATGGACCGGGGTACAAAGTAAAGCGTATTATTGTGAACCCTGGACATAAACTAAGTTATCAGAAACATTTTAGGAGAAAAGAACACTGGTTTGTAGTAGGTGGAAAGGGGTTATTTGTTCTTGACGGCCAGGAAATAATCGCGGAGCCGGGAAAAGCCGTAGACATAGGAATAGAAGTGGCTCACAGGGCTATTAACCCTGGAGAGGAACCTTTAGTTTTTATTGAGGTACAAAGTGGTGACTACCTGGGGGAAGACGACATTGTCCGTTTGGAAGATAGCTATGGAAGAGAAGATAAGTGAATAATGGGGTAACAAAGGTAGAAAATAAAGGAAACACTGTAAAATAGTGGAAATTAGGGGATGCCGGAAAATAAAAAAAAAGGGGAGGATATATTTGAACCACTATGCTGTTATTATGGCCGGGGGCAGGGGAGAACGTTTCTGGCCGAAAAGTCGTAAGGAATTGCCAAAGCAATTTTTACCCCTTGTAGAAGAAAAATCGCTGCTGCAACAATCCTATGAACGTGTGCTGGATTTTGTGGATCAACGCAATATTTTAATAGTGACCGGACGGGAACACCTGGATTTAGCCCGTGCTCAACTGCCTCATCTGCCAAAAGCAAATTTTCTGGCAGAGCCTCAGGGACGAAACACCGCACCCTGTATTGGCCTTGCTGCCATACATATTTGTAAGCGGGACCCCAAGGCAGTGATGCTGGTTTTCCCAGCAGATCACTTGGTGCAAGGGCGTGAAGATTTTATCCGTAGCATGACCAGGGCACTCAAACTGGCTTCAAATACCGATAACCTGGTAACCATCGGTATAATCCCCACCCGCCCTGAAACTGGTTACGGATATATTGAGCGGGAGGATAATCCTTTTCCAGGCGCCCCCCCCGCCTACCTTGTGCACCGTTTTGTGGAAAAACCAGTTTATCAAAACGCACTGCAGTATTTGCGTTCAGGAAAATATCTTTGGAATAGCGGTATTTTTGCCTGGAAGGCCAGCCTGATTTTGGAAAAAATGCAAAAACATCTTCCCGATCTTTACCAGGGTTTAATGGAAATTTCAGCCCATCTTGGCTGCGAAGAGGAAGAGGATGTCCTCAATCGTATTTTTCCCACCCTTCCCCACATTTCCATAGACTATGGCATCCTGGAAAAAGAAACAGACTTGGTTGTCGTCCAGGGCGACTTTGGCTGGGATGATCTGGGGAGTTGGTCGGCGCTGGCGGAATGTTTCCCCAAGGACGGTACAAAAACAGTTTCCATGGGGCAACATGTTGGCATTGATACAACAGATTGCCTGGTTTATGGAAGGGATGCCTTGATTGCCACTCTGGGGGTTGAAAACCTGGTAATCGTCCAGGAAAAGGATGTTGTTTTAGTTTGTTCCAAAAACCGTACCCAAGAAGTTAAAAATTTAGTTCTTAAAATAAAAGAACAGGACCTTGAAAAATACTTGTAGCCTGAGAAATGGAGTTGGTAAAGATGGAATATCGCCGGAAATTGGAGAGATGGCTTTCCTATCCTTTTTTGGATAGGGAATTGAAAGAGGAATTAGAACAAATTGCTGCTGACGAGAAAGAAGTGTATAGTCGTTTTTCCCGGGAGCTCACCTTTGGAACTGGGGGCATCAGGGGGCGGATGGGGGCTGGAAGTGCCCGCCTCAATATTTATATTATCCGCAAAGTTACTGCCGGCCTGGCAAACTATCTGCATAAGACGGCCGGGACTAGCACCCCTTCTGTTGTTATTGCCTATGATACCCGGCATAATTCACGGCGCTTTGCCCATGAAACAGCAGCAGTGCTAACCTGCCGGGGGATTAAAACCTGGCTTTTTGAAGAACCCGTTCCCACCCCGCTTCTTTCTTTTGCAGTGAGGGAGCTGGGGACCTCGGCTGGGGTAGTTGTCACCGCCAGCCATAACCCCCCTGCCGATAATGGTTATAAAGTCTACGGTCCGGATGGTGGGCAGATTACCGATGCCCTGGCCCGTGACATTACGGAACAGATCAATTTAATTAAGGATGAACTGGCTATTCCGGTTGCCAACTTGGAGGAAATGGAAAAAATTGGGTTGCTGGAACTGGTTGGACAGGAAATGGAAGAAAAATATTTGGACCACCTACAAAAGTTGCGTCTTGTTTCAAGCTGGTGGCTACAGGACCAGGCCCCGCTGCCGGTCAAGGTTGTTTATACACCCCTGCATGGGACAGGTGCCGCCATAATCCCCCGGGTGCTAAAAAAAGCTGGGGTGACAGCCTTATTTCCTGTTGCAGAACAGATGAAGACGGATCCTAACTGTCCTACAGTGCGGAACCCTAATCCTGAAGAATGGGAAGTTTTTGACCTTGCCGTAGCCCTGGGTAAAAAGAAAAAAGCAGATCTATTATTAGCTACGGATCTGGATGGAGATCGGCTTGGTGCTGCAGTCCGAAACAGCTCCGGGAATTATATACCATTAACGGGAAACCAGTTAGGTTGTTTAATGCTGGACTATATCCTGGCACTCAAGAAAGAACGGGGAGAGCTTGGGGACAGGGATATGATTATCCAGACCATTGTAACTACCGCAATGGGAAAGGCTATTGCTTCTTATTATGGGTTGGAGGTGGTGGAAACCCTTACAGGTTTTAAATATATAGGAGAGCAGATCAAAAAAAGGGTTGATAGCGGCCAGAATGTTTTCCTTTTTGGTTTTGAGGAAAGCTACGGCTACCTGATCGGAACCTTTGTGCGTGACAAGGACGGTGTGCAGGCCGCCCAGTTAGCTGCTGAAATGGTTGCTTTTTATAATCACAGGGGAGTGACTGTTTTAGAGGCCCTGGAACAACTATACAGGATCCATGGCTATTTCCGGGAGGAACTGATCAATATCACCCTGGATGAAAATAAACCTGGAAAGTTGGAACAGGTGATGAAATACTTTCGGGGAAACGGCCTGACCCAACTGGGCGGGAAAAAAGTTATCCAGGTAGATGATTACCTGGAACAGGTCAGCATTTCTGTATCCAGCGGAAAACGCTTGCCGATATTGTTGCCTTCCAGCAATTGCCTCAAATTTTATCTGGAAAATGACGCCTGGTTTTGTGTCCGTCCCTCAGGCACTGAACCCAAACTTAAGATCTACCTTGGCGTGCGAGAAAAAAGCCTTGAGGAAGCCAACACCACACTGAATATCCTCAAAGAAGAAGTGCTGGCCGTGGTCGGGAAAGACAGATAATCGGCAGCAGAGGTGACAAAGAGGTGAACCGTCCGAGACCACTGAAAAAGCCGGTTTTATAAAAAACTGCCGCAATTATCATCCTGAGCGAAACATTGTCATTATAAGCGAAAGCATTGTCATCCTGAGCGATAGCGAAGGATCTTGGCCTCGTTCATTCAGGATGACACAGCTCGGGCCTTTTCAGTGGTCTCGAACCGTCTCCGTCACCAAACCATTACTTAATACCACATTTTTTCTTTATCCACTCTGCATGGTACTCTACTTTAAGTCAATAATACCTTTAGTGATACTTTTCTAATCTCTTGAATGAATGAGCTTGTCACTACCGTCATGAAGCCTAGTTTTTTCACTGAAAAACACCAGGGATGTTGAATTATTGTTCTCTTATTCCCTAATAATAAAGAAGTGGAGGTATGACAATGTATTTTCGCCAAATGAACCAGCAAGAAGTAAAGGATAAAATGCAGATTGCTTTCGTGAGCAGCTGCCTGCCTAGAAAATGCGGGATTGCAACTTTTTCAGCGCATCTAAGTTCTGCACTGCAGGATGTTGGAGGCCTTGACCCCGTGTCCTTTGTTGCTTTAAATAACAATGAAAGTTATGATTATCCTCCCCAGGTTATCTTTGAAATCGAACAGGATAGGCTGGGAGATTACCGCCAGGCAGCTAACCTGCTCAATTATTCTGCCGTGGATGTAGTTTCTTTGCAGCACGAATTTGGCCTTTTTGGGGGGGCTGATGGAATCTATATCAATGAATTTTTGAGGTTTTTGAAAAAGCCGGTCGTTACTACTTTCCATACCGTTTTACAAAACCCCAGCCCCGGGCAAAGGAGGGCATTCATGGAAATATCGGCAAATTCTCAGGCTCTGGTAGTAATGAATAGGCTGGCTATTGACCTTATGACGGATATTTATGGCCTGTCTCGTTCCAAAATTCACCTGATCCCGCACGGTGTCTCTGAAACCCCTTACCGAAATACCATCCGCGACAAACAAAGGTTGCGGCTAAAGGACCGTTTTCTAATCCTTACTTTCGGCTTTTTAAGCCCTAATAAGGGGATCGAGACGATGCTGAAGGCCCTTCCGGAGGTAGTAAAAAAGCACCCCCGGGTCCTTTATATTGTTCTGGGGATTACCCACCCTGTGGAGAAGAAACACAACGGAGAAGTGTACAGAGAAAGCCTGGAAGCCCTGGTCAAAAAACTGGGCCTGGAAAATAATGTCCTTTTTGTGAATTCCTTTGTGGACGATGAAACCATGGATTGTTACGTAGGGGCTGCCGACCTGGTTGTCTGTCCTTATCATTCCGGAGGCCAGATTACCAGCGGGGTTTTAAGCATGGCCCTGAGTAGGGGAAAGGCCATTATTTCTACCCCATACTTGCATGCCAGGGAGGCACTTTCCAGGGGGCGGGGCAAACTGGTAGAGGCCAGGAACCCCCTTGCCATGTCCAAGGCAGTGCTGCAGCTTATTGAAAACCCCAGGAGGAGACTGGCGATGGCGGAAAAAGCCTATGCCCTGGGCCGCCAGATGGGTTGGAGCAATGTCTCCAGGAAATACCTGAACACTTTTGCGGAGGCCATGGAAAGAACCAAAGAGGTTAGAGCTTTCAGAGTCGGCAAAGCGGCCTACCCTGTTTCTGATCAGTGAAAAGGATTTTCCTTTCTAATGAAGAATAATATAGTGTAGGATAATATGGGGTAGTCCATCCCCCAAACCTAAAAAGGCTGGCACATCAAGCCAGCCTGACTTATTAAAAATAGAAGGAGATCCAAACCGATGCTGCATAAAATTAAAAAAAGGGACGGCCAGATTGTCCCTTTTGACCAGGATAAAATAACGATAGCAATTTTTAAGGCTGCCAAAGCGGTTGGTGGTAGCGACTTTAGTCGGGCGGAATACCTTTCGGATCAGGTAGTAAGTATTTATGAAAAGAATTACCGGGACACACCTACTGTAGAAAAAATACAGGATATCGTGGAGAAGGTACTTATTGAGAATGGCCATGCCAAAACTGCCAAGGCATATATCCTCTACCGCCAGCAACGCACCGAAGTCAGAAACTTCCAAAACCTGATGTTGAATTCAGCGAAAATGATCCAGGAATACCTTGGGGGCGAGGACTGGCGAATCAACGAAAATAGTAACATGAATTATTCTTTACAGGGGTTGAATAACCATATTATTTCTGCGGTTACCTCCAAATACTGGCTGGAAAAGGTCTATCCCCAAAATATAAGGGAGGCACACCAGTACGGTGATTTTCATATCCATGATCTCAGCCTTTTGGCCCCCTACTGTTGTGGTTGGAACTTAGAGGACATTCTGTTGCATGGTTTCCGGGGTGCCCCGCAAAAGGTATCCTCTGGGCCGGCCAAACATTTTAAGGCTGCCCTGGGCCAGATTGTCAATTTTTTTTACACCCTGCAAGGCGAGGCCGCTGGGGCCCAGGCCCTTTCCAGTTTTGACACGTACCTGGCTCCCTTCATCCGTTATGATGGTCTAAACTACATAGATATCAAACAGGCCCTGCAGGAATTTATCTTCAACCTTAACGTTCCCACCAGGGTGGGATTCCAGAGCCCTTTCATCAATATTACCTTTGACGTCATAGTTCCCGGTACGCTGGCTGAGCAGCCTGTCATCATCCATGGAAAACCGCAGGCGGAAACCTACGGGGATTTTCAGGAGGAGATGAACCTGCTGAACAAGGCTTTTTGTGAGATAATGATGGCAGGGGATACGGATGGGCGGGTCTTTACCTTCCCCATTCCAACCTATAATGTAACCAATGAATTTTTTGAAAGTCCTATTCTCGAAGAAATCATGAAAATGACTACCAAATATGGGATACCCTACTTTGCCAATTTTATCAATTCGGAACTTTCTCCCGACGATGTTCGGAGTATGTGTTGCCGCTTGAGGATCGATCACCGGGAACTCAAAAAACGCGGCGGGGGTCTTTTCGGGGCAAATCCTCTGACAGGTTCTATCGGCGTAGTGACGATTAACCTTCCCCGGATAGGCTATAAGGCAAATACCCTGGATGACTACCTCTCTCGCCTTACGAACCTGGCAGAACTGGCTAAGGAAAGCCTTCTAATAAAAAGGGGCATTCTAGAACAGCTTACAAAAATAGGTCTTTATCCCTATTCACGTTTCTATCTTGATTCTGTATACAAAAGGTTTGGACGTTACTGGGACAACCACTTCAATACGATTGGGATCATCGGCATGAATGAATCACTCCTCAATTTTATTGGCAAGGATATTACTACCCCTGCAGGGCAGGAAACAGCGCTTATGATCATGGATCATCTTCGCAAGACACTGATTCGTTTTCAGGAGGAAACGGATCAAATGTTCAACCTGGAAGCCACTCCGGCTGAAAGCACAACTTATCGCCTGGCCCTTTTGGATCGGGAACTTTACCCAGAGATCATCACTGCCGGTAAAAAGGAACCTTATTACACGAATTCTACACAGTTGCCAGTAGGGTATACAGACGATCTCTTCACTGCCATCGCCCTGCAGGACAAGCTACAGACCAAGTATACAGGTGGTACCGTCTTTCATGCCTACTTGGGTGAAAGAATGGAGGATACCGAAACTTGTCGGAAGTTAATAAAAAAAGTGTTTACAAATTTTAGCCTCCCCTATTTTTCGCTGACGCCCTCTTTCTCAGTTTGCCAAAACCACGGTTATTTAAAAGGGGAACAGTATGAATGTCCTTATTGCCAGGAAGAAACGGAAGTCTGGAGCAGGGTTGTCGGTTTTTACCGCCCAGTCCAAAATTGGAACAAGGGCAAACAGGAAGAATTTAGGGAAAGAGTAAACTTCAAAGTTTAATCAAGCTTTTTGAGGAGTGTGTAAAAGGACTTTTGAATGAATATTTAACAGGACTCACCGGTTTGTTTGCTAGTGTAGGGAATTTCCTGGCCCGGTTTGAACTGGCAATGGGGCTCTATACGCTGGTGGTAAGGTGGGTGTTCCCAATCCTGGCGCTTATAATTTTCTGGCGCTGTATGCACCCTCTTTTACAAAATACGAAAGGGGATAGACTTTGGGGTTACCTTAGCACTACAGATGGAGTCCGGGTCCCCCTTCAACACTGGGAAAACCTGATTGGAAGAAGCAGGTTTGCCGATATCGTCATCAATTTCCCTTTTATATCCAGGCTTCATGCTGTGCTGAAATACCGCAACGGGGGTTGGTTCATTACGGATCTGGCTTCAAAGGGCGGTGTAAAGGTAAATGGTGCCAAGGTAAAAAAGGAGGGGAAGGTAAACTATGGCGATACCATCTCCCTTGCGGGCGTAAAAATGGTCCTGATACCTGCCGGGAAGGATCCGGGGACAGGGCTACCTGATGGCATGTCGCCGAAGGACGATCCTTTAGCCCCGCAGGGATTTGGTACCCAGGGAGGGGATGGGGGTGCCACACCACCCTTTGGCAGACAGGCCGGCACCAGTGCTCCCAGGACTTTGCTTTTGGTGATAATTTTTCAGATCTTAGGCAGTATCCAGATCTTCATTTCCATGGGTGCAAGGGTAAATCCAGGGCTACCTCTGGCCTTGCTGTTTTTAATCCTGGCGGAATGTTTGCACTACTTCATTGTGAGCCGTTACAGCCAGAAACATTTTGAGCTAGAGCTACTTTGTTATTTCCTTTGCGGTTTAAATTTACTCCTTATTGCTTCAGCGGCTCCAGATTCCTTACTAAAACAGTTGCTTGCCATTTTGTTGGGTTTGGCTACCTACCTAATACTTGGAGTACTCCTTCGTGATCCCGAGCTTGCCGGCAGGCTGAAACTACTTTTTATGGTTTTTGCTTTTGGGCTTTTAGTTTTAAACCTGACTATAGGGGAAACCCATTTTGGTTCAAAAAATTGGATTAATCTTGGTTTTGTAACCTTCCAGCCTATGGAATTTGTCAAAATTGCTTTCGTCATGGCCGGTACGGCCACCCTGGATAAATTGCTAACAACCCGTGACATGACTGCATTTATAGTATTTTCCGGGGCCTGTATCCTGACGCTGGCCCTGATCAGAGATTTTGGCACAGCAGTGGTTTTTTTTGGCGCCTTTATAGTAATGGCTTTCCTATATTCAGGGGATTTACGGACCATTGCCTTTTTAGTAATTGCAGGGGCTCTTCTTGGGGGGGGAGCCATCTTTTCCCTGATGCCTTATGTAGCTTCCCGCTTTGCAACCTGGGGAAGGGCCTGGGAATTCGTGAATACTTCTGGCTACCAGCAGACGCGCACCATGATTGCTGCGGCAAGCGGGGGGCTTCTGGGGGTAGGGGGTGGAAATGGGTACATGGTGAACATCCCTGCTGCCGATACGGATCTTGTTTTCGGCATACTTTGTGAGGAATGGGGGTTACTGCTTGCCTTAATAGCGGTTTTGATGCTTGTATTCATTGCTTTGCACCTCATCTTCCTTCTTAATAATTGCCGTTCCTCCTTTTATGCGATTGCTGCCTGTGGTGCAGCAACCATCTTTCTCATCCAAACAATCCTGAATGTGTTGGGTTCAGTAGACATTCTCCCTCTGACGGGAATTACGCTCCCTTTTCTTTCTAGAGGTGGTTCCTCCATGGTTGCCTCCTGGGGACTTCTAGCCTTTATTAAAGCCGTAGATGAGCGACCCAGGCCAAAACTGCGCTTTCCCTTTTCCTGGCGCAAAGTTGAAGAAACAACAGCTAATGTTGGAGAAGGTGGTTATGATAAAGGGGGCCGTGCTAGAAAATGAAACTAATCACCAGGCGTGCTACAGTTCTTTTTTTCCTTGCCCTGTTGTTTTCCTGGGGCCTTTTTACCTTTATGGTAAAGTACTTTAACAATGCGCCGGAGTGGGTACAGCATCCCTCTAACAGGCATCTATATAAAAATGGAAAACTGGTGTCCACTGGAACAATTTATGACCGTGAGGGCCGTATCTTGCTGCAGATGGAGGGGGAAACCATAAGCTTTAACAAGGAAAAGACAGTGCGGACCGCTGTTATGCATGCAGTAGGGGACCTTTATGGCAATATAGCAACTGGTGCCCAGGTAGCCTTTGGTGAATATCTTAGCGGTTGGAACATCATTAATGGAGCCTATTCCTTCCGGGGCAAACGAAGTTCCTTTAGTGACCTCACTCTTACGCTCGATGCCGACCTCTGTGTCACGGCTTACAAAGAACTAAAAAACTATAGGGGAACAGTTGGGGTATTTAATTATAGAACGGGGGAACTCCTTTGTATGGTCAGCACACCCACTTTTGATCCGGAAGATCCCCCTGATGTGGGAGCTAATCCACAAAAATACGAGGGGGTTTACTTGAACCGTCTGCTTTCCGCCACTTACACCCCTGGTTCTGTGTTTAAACTAGTGACGACTGCTGCGGCCCTTGACAATTTTAACGGGGATAAACTCAGTGCTAATCCTGTTTATGGCCAACCTGCCCATGAGCACCCTGGTGGTGATAACCCTGGTTCTAAAGATTCCAACCAGGGTAAGGCCAACCTCTACCACTGTTCTGGAAAATTGCAGGTCGGTAAAGAAATGGTGACTTGCCCTTCGGTTCATGGTGAAGTTACGCTGGAACAAGCACTTGCTTGCTCATGCAATGTTACTTTTGCCCAGATTACCCTTGAACTTGGGGCAGAAACGCTGCAGAAATATGCGAATTTAGCTGGTTTCAACGTAGGCCTGGAGGTTGATGGTATCAAAACAGCAGCGGGGAAAGTCAATGTTCAAGGTGTGGAGGGGGCAGACCTGGCCTGGGCTGGCATAGGCCAGTACACCAACACTGCAAACCCGCTCAACTTTATGGCTTACATGGGCGCAATTGCCAATGACGGTCTGCGCATTACCCCCAGATTGCTTGCTCGCAGGGGCATTTTATCCTACCTTTCCACTTGCCCTGGTGAAAGAAAACGGATCCTTGCGGCGGAAACAGCCCGGAAACTAGGGGAAATGATGAGGAATAATACGATCAGTGTCTACGGCGAGGGCAACTTTAGTGGCCTGGAACTCTGTGCTAAATCCGGCACTGCCGAAGTGGGTGGTGGAGAAAAACCCCACTCCTGGTTTGCCGGTTTTCTGAAAAGAAAGGACTACCCGCTTGCCTTTGTCGTGATAGTTGAAAATGGTGGTAGCGGAAGCGGGGTTGCCGCTTCCATAGCTGCAAAAGTACTACAGGCAGCAACCAAATAAGGTGACGCCTTGACAGTGCGGATAGTCGATGGTATATTTTCTTAAGATTTGCAAATATTCCTTGCAGGACAAAGGAGGTTTAATTGATTATGGATCTTGAAAAGTGGCCGCGTCAAGAAGGTATCGTAGATCACCAGCTTTTTGGAGAGGAACATTTTGGTACGGAAGCCCCCTGTGTCATGTATGAAAAGAAGCCCATTATTGGGCCCGAGGGGCAGGAAATAGAGGGGCTTTATTCCGCCTGGGTTATCCTTAATAACCCCCGGCAGTATAACTCTTATACTACCGAAATGATTAAAGGCGTGATCGCGGGAATGCACAGGGCCTCCATGGATCGCTCTGTTGTGGCTGTCGTTTTCACGGCTGTCGGCGATCGGGCTTTCTGTACAGGCGGCAACACCAAGGAATATGCTGAATACTATACCGGCCGTCCTACCGAATATGGGGTTTATATGGATCTTTTTAACAGCATGGTGGACGGTATCCTTATGTGCAAAAAACCAGTCATTTGCCGGGTTAATGGTATGCGCGTTGCAGGTGGGCAGGAGATCGGCATGGCCTGTGATCTTAGCCTTTCTTCAGATTTAGCAGTTTTTGGCCAGGCCGGTCCCAAGCATGGTTCAGCCCCCCTTGGTGGTTCCACCGACTTCCTTCCCGTTTACTTAACCATGGAGCAAGCCATGTGGAACTGTATTTCCTGTGAATTGTGGAGTGCTTATAAAATTGAACGTTTGGGCCTTATCACCAAAGCCCTCCCAGTCCTGAAGGTGGAGGGCAAGTTTATTCCTAACCCCCTGGTTATCACTGATAAATATATAGAAGGGGGCAGAATTGTCTACGGTGAATTTGTCACTGGTAAGGCCCGGGAGGAAGCTCAAGAAATAATAGCTTCCGGGGATATTGATTTTACCCTTCTTGATCAGGAAATAAATAAAATCCTTTACACCTTAACAAACCTCTTCCCCAACTGTCTGATAATGTCCATTGACTCCATCAGGTCCAAGAAAAAATTCTTTTGGGATCAGGCCAAACTATCCAGTCGCCACTGGTTGGCAGCTAATATGCAAACCGAGGCCTACCTGGGCTTCAATGCCTTTAACACCAAAAAGCTTACCGGCAAGGATACCATTGACTTTATCAAATACCGTCAACTATTAAACGACGCCCATCCCTTCGATCAGGAATTAATCGATGCAGTCCTGGGGCCCCGTCGGGAATAAAGCAGGTTGGGATCCTGGATGCTGGGGCCTGGTTCCCTGTTACCTGAAAGGTGGCCGGGAACCAGTGCTTTTTCTATAAGTGGGGGCGTTGGGCATTGTAGCGTTCCTCGTTAACCGCTATAAGAACACCCATATTGGCCTGGGCACGGGTATAACATTCCATCGTTAGATCAGCGTTAATAATAGAATGGGTAACAAGGCTGCGGCTGCCCACGGCAGCTGTTGGCACCCCTGCTTTTTGTCCAATGGAATCCTCACAAATTGCCCCATTACCGGGGCCGGACATGGGGTAGCGCAGGGGAAGCGCTCTTCTAATGGAATGATCATATATCGGTGGGAGGACATGCTGGTAAAAGGGCTTTCCTGTTACCAACGTGTAGTAGAGGTTGTAACCCGCATAAGAATACCAATCCCGACAATTATTTACACGCCTGTAGGGCAAGCAAAAATCATTTTCATCCAGGCCCTCAACAAGGGCAAGAAGGACTTTTTTCCCTTGTTCCAGGGCTGCCTTCATCAGGCCGCATACTTCTTCAATATGGTTGACAGGGCCAATTTCTGAATAAACAGGCAGCGTAAAATTATATTTTTCAATATTATAAAGGATCCTGTTATGGCTGAATATCCCCATAAAACTCCACCCGTCTTCTGCGATAAGCAGATAGTCTGGAAGGTATTCTAAGTATAGGGGGTCTGTTAGATTGTAAGCGTTGATAAAGTCGTCCCTGCAGACAATACTGCGGATATGCGGTTCCCGGTTCAAAAGTTCATTATCTCCAGATTCGCTTTTGAAAACACCGGCCATTTTATAGGACCAGGAACTGGATTGTAAGATTCCCTTCAAACCGGGGATAACGATATGTCCCTGCAGGGGGATAAGGTCACCGCTACTGATAATAAGAGGGCTAAAATCATGTTTGCGGGCAAAATCCATGATTCCCTCCAGAATAAGTTTTGCCGTGTCTTTTTTTATTTCAGGGGAAGAAGGGCGGTAAATGCCACGAAAAAAAGGTTGAGTGAAGGAAAGGAAAAGCCAACCAGGTTGATAATGGTTCACTATT
>JBMNNS010000063.1:0-10231 GCA_050942625.1 Dethiobacteria bacterium | reverse complement strand
AGGTTTGCCCCCCATGGCATAGACGTCACTCAAAGCATTTGCAGCAGCAATCCTGCCAAAATCGTACGGATCGTTAACAATGGGGGTGAAAAAATCCAAAGTTTGTATAAGGGCAATTTCATCTGTCAGCTTGTAAACCCCGGCATCGTCGGAAACATCGAGCCCGACAAGGAGGTTCGGGTTTTTTTTCAAGATTAAGCCCTCTAAAACGTCCGTTAGATCCCCCGGACCTATTTTAGCAGCTCAACCTGCAGCCCGGGCGTTTTCTGTTAACATGGGGTAATTCTTCATCTATTTGACTCTCTTTCCTAATTTTTTTTGATGGTGATCCTGTACCCTTCATCCTCAGGTTGAATGCCGGCTACCTCCCAACCCTGGGCCCTGGCAGCGCGGCTCACGTTCTCCTTTGCTGTATCGGTATCCACCATAATTACAATTTCACCCTTATTTACTTTTTTTATTCTATTTAAGGTCATTATAACAGGCTGGGGACAGGAAAAACCCCTGGCATCGACAATATTACTCATCTTTTTGCTCCTCCTTTTATGTTATGCTATTTCTCGCATGGTAAACCCGATCAGCAAGCAGGATACCAACCCAATAATAACTGCAACAATCCCTGCCGGGGTAGCTCCACTGGCGGAGCTGGCCAACCCAAAATTGTGGGCAAAGGCTGCACCGGCAACCATACCGATTACAAACACTGCTGCGTCACCATCACCTTCACCAGAAAGGAAAAGTTGGCGCCCCGGACAACCGCCGGCAAGGACAAAAGCTAAACCTGCCAGCGTCATCCCGGCAAAGTTCCAAATATGCATGGTATGAGCTACAGGCTGCCCTGCAAAGCCGGGGTTAAATTGATGGAGGACCAGGTTCGTGACAAAAGCAGCAACAGCTAAGCTGACGAATCCTGAAAATAGATGGGTCTGTTTGAATAAAATTAGATCACGAATGGCACCCATGGTACAAAAACGGCTCTTCTGGGCCAGAAAGCCTATAATAAGTCCTACAACTAAGGATATAATTAAAGGTGCATGCATGGATCCGGGGCCTTCCAGGCTGTAAAATAAAATACCACTTTGTGCTTCCCCTTCGATTTGTGGATTAAATAATAAAATAACCAGAAGCCCTGCCATAATTATGGGAAATATCAACCCTGCTGCTGTATATGTCCTGTGAGAAGCCCCCAAGTTATAGCCTGCCTTAAGAAATTCCGTACCGATCCAGATACCCACGGCAAGGCCAAGCAAACCAAGGATGGCGTTCCAGTCACCGCCGGCAAGGCGAAGCACTGCCCGCCATGGGCATCCTAAAAAGATCAGTGCCCCGATCATGGCAAAAGCACCAAGAATAAATCTCACAAGGGGTGCAGAACCAAGCCTGGGCCTGAATTCCTTGAACAGATATGCTGCTCCAAAGGAGCCGAGGACAAAACCAATAATTTCCGGACGTAGATATTGTACCACAGGGGCCCTGTGCAAACCAAGTGCACCCGTAACATCCCGGACAAAACAAGCCACACAAATCCCCATATTTGCAGGATTCCCCAAATACTGCAGCAGTGAAGCCAAAACGCCAATTGCTGCTCCAACGCTAATAATACCCCATTTTGTTGCCAGCACATTTCTCATTGGCTGAATACCACTCCTTTAAGAAAATTAGCGAATTATTAAAACATATTCATTAGATAGTATAGTGCTGTTCACAAAATAGGGGAAATAGATATTCTAAATAAAGGTGCGGGCTCCTATAGAAAATTGCAATAGTGAAAGAATGTTACTTTTTAACCTTTAGTTTCTGGATGGCTTGTTCCAGGCCTTCCAGTGTAAGTTCGTACATGGGGAAAATATTTCGAATCAAGGAAATCGTGTAAGCTCCAATAGAACGGTTTGCACTACTCCAATAGGCTTTGGGGATGGGGTTTAGCCAAACCGTATGTTCAAAATGATTGGCAATGCGCTGCAACCACCAGATCCCCGGCTTTTCATTGCGCATGCCCCAATATATAATACCATCCACCATGGTTAATTCGCCTACTGCCATGCTGGCATCCCCTACAAGGATAACCTTATATTCGGGATCCCTTCGCTGCAAAAAAGTATTCGTTTTTATTGAATTGCGTAAACTGCAGGTTGGATCTAAATAGAGATCGTCATAGATGCAGTTATGAAAGTAATAGAAACGCATATCCTTAAAATGGTTGGACCTGTTTAAAGCCGTGAATAGCTGGCTACAAATCCTGGCATAGGGATCCATAGAACCGCCTGAATCCATTAGCAAAATTACTTTAACGGTATTTTTACGGCTGCGCTCCCAAACAAGTTGCAACAAACCGCCCTTGTCGCCCGTAGCCCGGATAGTTTCATCAATATCGAGCTCGTCCTTGGGGCCTTCTACTTTACTGCTCAGTCGCCGCAACTTGCGCAAGGCAACTTCAAACTCCCTGATCCCAATAGTTTTATCGCCCCGGAAGTCCCTGAATTTACGTTCAGCAGCGATTTTGACAGCAGATTGGTTCACCGATCTTCCGCCTATGCGTATTCCTGCAGGGTGGTATCCAGAATGGCCGAAGCGGGAGGTCCCCCCCGTCCCAATCCAGGTATCCCCCCCGTGGTGTTCTTCCTTTTGTTCCCTCAGTCTTTGTTCTAGCTGGCGACGCAATTCATCCAGGTCCCAGTCCTGAAATTGGATGCGCTCCTCTGGAGAGATGCGCAAGGGGGGCAACGCATTTTCCAGCCATTTAAGGACCTGTTCAGTTATTTCAGCAGGCGTTTCAATTCCTTGAAAATAATGTTGAAAAGCTAAGTCATATTTATCAAAATAAGTTTCACTTTTAACGAGCACAGCACGAGCAAGATAATAAAAACCGGTTAAACTCGAATAAGCCAGCCCCTCACTTATAGCCTCCATTAGTGCCATCCATTCCGTTAGGGAAACAGGAACACCATAATTTCTTAACAGATAAAAAAAGTCTATAAACATTTAATCACTACCATTAGTGCGCATAATTACGCGACGTGGATTTTTTTTGTGCTCCCTTAATACCCAGCCTATGTGCAACCAAGTTAAAGTCCCGGTCCTTTTTCAACAACACGCCCAGGAAGGGCAATTCCATCTGGATCCTTTCCGGTTCTATGCCCCCTATGGTCAGGGCCTGGACCCAATCCAAGAGCTCGCTGGTGCTGGGTTTTTTTTGCAATTCCTTGATACTACGTACCCAGTAAAAGGCTTCCATGGCATCATCAATTAACCTTTTTTCCATTTCAGGATAATGGACGCGAACGATCCTCTCCATCATCTCCTTGTCAGGGAAAGGTATATAATGGAAAACACAACGTCTTAGAAAAGCATCTGGCAGTTCCTTTTCGGCATTGCTGGTGATGATTACAATGGGCCTGTGCCGGGCAGAGATAACTTTTCTTGTTTCCAAAATTTCAAAGCTCATGATGTCCAGTTCCCACAATAAGTCGTTGGGAAATTCAAGGTCGGCTTTATCGATCTCGTCGATTAAAAGAACGACCTGTTCAGGAGAGTCAAAAGCTTCACCTATTTTCCCCAGTTTTATGTAGTGACTGATATCGGAAACATCATGATCGCCAAATTGGCTGTCATAAAGCCTCTGCACTGTATCGTAGATATAGAGGCCATCCCGTGCTTTGGTAGTAGATTTTATATTCCAGATGAGCAGCTTTTTATTTAGGCCCTCGGCTATACTCCTGGCAAGCATAGTTTTGCCGGTTCCAGGTTCACCCTTGATCAATAAAGGCCTGCCAAGGGCAATGGCAACATTAACGCTGTTTTGTAAATCCTCTGAAGCTATATAGTCCTTTGTTCCAGTGAATGGAACCATATTTGGTTCTGCCAAAGTAAAAACCTCCATCTCAAAATACGAAATTGTTTTACCCTCAATTCACTATTATATTAACATATAAAAGAAATCCGGGCTACACATTGAATAAACCCAAAATATTATTTTGTCCTTGAAACAAAAGCTGGACTAATAGTTTATAATAATAGTAGAAAAGAACACAAAAAGGGGAAATGATGTCAATGAAAATAAAACTTGCTACTTCCCTGGCGTTAATTGTCTTTCTGCTTTTTGCAGGTTGTGGGCCGGCCGTTAGCGACAAAACGGATACCCCTGGCGCAAAGGAGCCCGAAAAGCCTGGATATGAATACGAACTTATTGAAGATGTGGGGGCCCTGCCACAGGAGATTGGGGAGGTAGTACAGGAGCTAAAAACCCAAAAAGGTTATTTTCCCTTACCAAGCCCGGAAAGCTCCGGAAATGGACAAGATCGTTTTCTTTTAATTTCTTCCGGGGAAAAGCCTACCGGCGGCTATTCTATTGCTCTAAAGTCGGTGGAGGTTGGCGATGGTGTCACCAATATACTCGTAGAGGAAAAAGAGCCCGGCAAGGGCAAAGTAGTGATTCAGGTCATTACTTACCCATTTATTATTCTTAAGATAAGCGGATGTTCTGAAAATTTTAAGGTCAAAAATACTGCAGGAGAAATATTTACAGAGATAATTCCTGAAAGAGAAAAAGACCTTTGATGTGTTCTTTAACAGCCGCGGGGCGGCTCAAGACCATTGAAAAGTGTCTGAGCACCTTTTATCAGAAAAATTATTTCCTGTCATTTTAAAGGAGCAAAGCGCCTGAGGAATCTTAAGATCCTTGGCCGTTGCCCTCATTTAGCATATTAAGAAACTATTAAGGGAAAATTAAGGTGGTAGAAGTTAGAAAATTGATCCGCCCTTTTTAGTTTTTCCCCCTTTAACCTATAACATCTTTTTAACCCTTTTTAAAAAATGGTCATAAGATAAAGCATTGGAATAAAGTACTAAACTATACTGGAGGGATACTCTTGGGTGGAATATGCGGAATCCTTCTTGATAATAATAGCCCTGTCAGTCCCAGCCTCATAACTTTGATGTGCGATCAAATGCTGCATCGCGGCCCTGACGAAGGCGGTTATTATATAGATCGACAAATAGGCCTGGGGTTTCGCCGTTTAAAAGTAATTGACCCCCTCAAAGGCAAACAGCCGATGAGCAACGAGGACGGAAGCTTATGGCTGATCTGTAATGGGGAAATTTATAATTACCTTGACCTTCGCCAGGAACTTGTTAATAAAGGACATACACTAAAAACAGATTCCGATGTGGAAGTAATACTGCACCTTTATGAAGATAAAGGGAAGGATTGTTTGCATTTTTTGCGTGGCATGTTTGCCTTTGTGCTCTATGATCAGAAAAAAAAGCTTCTTTTTGGGGCCCGGGACAGGTTTGGTATTAAACCCTTTTTCTATGTGGAAAATCCCGGCCGCTTTGCTTTTGCCTCAGAGATTAAAGCCTTATTGGCCCTGCAGGATCTTAGCGCGTCAGTGGATGAAGGGGCGCTTTTTGACTATTTGACCTTCCAGTACGTGCCGGAACCAAAAACAATGTTTTCGGGTATCTACCGCCTTCCTCCTGCCCACTATTTCCAAAAGCCTTTCGGGAAACCAATGGAAATTTCGAGGTACTGGCAACTCACTTTTTCCCCTGTCTCCAGGCCCCTGGAATATTTTGTAGAAGGCATCAGGGAAAGAATGCAGGAAGCGGTACATCTTCACCTTGCAGGCGACCTTCCCCTGGGGGCTTTCCTAAGTAGCGGCATCGATTCCAGCATTATTGCAGCACTGGTACGGGAACAACAACAGCTTTCCACTTTCAGTGTCGGGTATGCCGAGGAGGATTATAGCGAATTAAGGGAGGCAAGGAAAACAGCAGAGTATCTGGGAACAGATCATCATGAATACATAATAACCCCGGAAGAGTTTCTGAAAGTATTGCCCCACTTGATCTGGCATTTTGATGAACCTGTCGCGGATCCGGCCGCTATTTCTCTTTTCTTTGTTGCCCGCCTGGCCCGTGAAAAAGTGAATATTGCTTTATCCGGGGAAGGAGCAGACGAAGTTTTTGCCGGTTATAGCATCTATCGGGAACCTTTTTCCCTGGCACCGCTGCGTAATCTTCCCCAGCCCCTGCAAAATACTGTTTCCAGGATAGAAAAAATGCTGCCAACGGGCGTGTTTGGGAAAAACTACCTGCAAAGAGCCGGCCGCCCCCTGGAAAAGCGTTTTCTAGGAAATGCCAATATATTTTCCCTTTCCGAAAAAAAGTTTTTCACAAACATAAAAGTAGACTCCTCACCTTTCAGGGTAACGGATCCCCTCTACCGTAAGGTTGCCCATCTTGACGAAGTAAGCCGCATGCAGTATATTGATCTTCATACCTGGATGCCGGGGGATATTCTAGTCAAGGCAGACCGGATGTCCATGGCAAATTCGTTGGCTCTAAGGGTTCCCTTCCTCGATCACCGGGTGGTTGAGTTTGCTACCACTTTGCCACTGGAATTTAAAATTCATGGTAAAACTACAAAAAGAGCCTTACGGGAAGCCTTTAAAGACCTTTTGCCGCCTGCTGCTGTTCACAGGCCAAAATGGGGCTTTCCTGTGCCCCTGCGTGAATGGATCAAACGAAATGATTACCGGAGCCTGATCCTTGAACTGTTGGAAAGTAAAGGCGGGGAATGGTTTAACAAAACGGCCGTTAAGAAATTACTGGCAGATCATCTTGACAATAGAGTCAACGCTGCTCGTAAACTATGGACAATTTTAATTTTTCTTCTCTGGCACGAAATATTTCTTACAAAAAACGGAGAAGGAAAATACCGGAAAATTGCTATGGCCCAAAAGTAATATTAAACATAAAGAAGGTGTATAGAATGTACTACAAGGGTCTCTGCCTGGGGGCAGCAACTCTCAGCATGGTTACATTGGAACAATCAGGAAATGGGATAAAAATTACTGATACGGTATCAATTCCCCATGAAGGAAATCCCCGCAGGGCTCTATTGGAACTTTTGGACGGGGAACAATCCGCCCGTCTCTGCGTTACCGGCCGAAAATTTCGCCACCTGGTAAAGGTACCCGACATTTCCGAACCTGAAGCAGTAGAACTGGCCTATAATTTTTACCGGCAAAGCGGTAATAAAGATGGTAATATTGATGGCATCGTCAGTGCAGGGGGGGAAACGTTTATTCTTTATGAACTGGACAAGCAAGGGTTAATCGCTAATGTTCATACCGGGAATAAATGTGCCTCCGGCACGGGAGAATTTTTTCTGCAGCAGATTCAAAGGATGGGGCTGCAGCCCCAGGAGGCGCTGCAAGCTGCTGCGGGCTTTGAACCCTATCCCGTGGCAGGACGCTGTTCCGTGTTCTGTAAAAGCGATTGTACCCATGCCCTGAATAAAGGGGAAAAAAAAGGCAAGGTCATCGCCGGCCTTTGCAAGATGATGGCCGGAAAAATTTTAGAACTGATACATAAAACTTCCTGTCAAAATATTCTGCTCGTAGGGGGTACCGCCCAAAACCAACTGATGGTGGACAATTTAAAATCAGAAATAAAGGTTACAATGCCGCCGGAGGCCCCCTATTTTGAAGCCCTGGGAGCCGCCCTCTGGGGCTTGCAGCACCAGGTTGAGCCGGTCATAACAACAGCCGAAAATATATTTGCCCCCAGACACAGCTCCTTTTCCTTCCTTCCCCCGCTGCAAAAAGCGCAAGAAAAAGTTGCCTTCAAGGATATTTTGCAAACAAAAGCAGAGCCGGGGGATCTTCTCCTCCTGGGGTTGGATGTGGGTTCTACTACAACCAAAGCGGTTTTAATGCGGGAAAAGGATAATGCGATCGTTGCTTCCATCTACCTGCGCACCAGCGGCGATCCTGTGCAGGCAGCCCGGGATTGCTACCGGGAACTGGATCGGCAGGTACCGCCAGGGGTAAAAATAATTGGGCTGGGGGTAACGGGCTCCGGCCGGCAGATTGCCGGGTTACATGCCCTCACCCCGGCCGTTATTAACGAGATCATTGCCCATGCTACCGCCGCCATCTATTTTGACCCGGAAGTTGATACTATTTTTGAAATCGGCGGGCAGGATGCCAAATATACCTACATTATTAATGGGGTTCCATCAGATTATGCCATGAACGAGGCCTGTTCGGCAGGGACGGGCTCTTTCCTGGAAGAAGCGGCTGCGGAGGCCCTGGATGTGACAACAACTGAAATAGGCCCACTGGCTCTCAAAGCCCTGGAACCGCCAAATTTTAACGACCAATGTGCGGCCTTTATCAGCAGTGATATTAAAACCGCCGTTCAGGAGGGCAACAGCACCAACGATATCCTGGCCGGCCTGGTTTATTCCATCTGCCTGAATTACCTTACCAGGGTAAAAGGCAACCGGCCCGTGGGACGGAAAATCTTCATGCAGGGAGGGGTCTGCTATAACAAAGCAGTCCCCATTGCCATGGCTTCCTTGCTCGACAAAAAAATAGTAGTGCCTCCCGAACCGGGACTAATGGGCGCTTTTGGCGTTGCCCTTGAAGTAAAGGAAAAAATAAAGCGCAAATTGCTGCCACCGGATACATATAACCTGCAAGAGCTTGCTTCCAGGGAGATCGAACAGGGCAAGTCCTTTACTTGCGCCGGTGACGAGGGCTGTGATCGCCGCTGCAGCATCAGGGTGCTGATAGTAAAAGGGAAAAAATATCCCTTTGGCGGCTCCTGCAGCCGCTACGCCGGGGTCCAAAAACAATCACATCACAAGGCCGGAAACCTGGATTATGTTTACAGGCGGGAACAGTTTTTTTTCAAACAAAGTAATAAGAAGCAGGCCACCCGGAACCTGCGGATCGGCCTGAGCCGTTCTTTGACTGTCAACACTTATTACCCTTTATATTACCATTTTTTTACTTCCCTGGGGTTCAGGGTTGTAACCGCTCAAACCCCCGAGCCCTCCGGCCGGATGATACAGGGAGCCTCCTTCTGCTTTCCCGTGGAACTGGCCCACGGTTTTATGATCGATCTGCTCAGGCAAAAGCCCGATTATATTTTTTTGCCCCAGGTTAAGGGGCTGGCGGTCAATAACTATAATGGAACCGCTGCCACCTGCCCCCTCGTTCAGGGGGAACCCTACTACTTGCGGGCCTCCTTTGCCGAGCTGCAAAATATGCAAAATAACGACAGGGTTTTAACCCCCGTCCTGGACTTTTCCGATGGCTATCAGGCAATGCAGGAGGAATTTACCCGCCTGGGAATTACCCTTGGGGCTTCCAGCAAGGAGGCAAGAGAAGCCTACCGTTTTGCTGTTGAACAACATGAAAAGGTTAACGCTGAACTAAAGCTGTGGGGTAAGGAAATGTTGAAAAAACTAGAGGCCGATCCCCAGAAAAAAGCAATCATTATCTTTGGCCGCCCCTATAATGCCTATTCCTCAAAGGCCAATATGGGCATCCCCCACAAGTTTGCAGCGCGCGGCTGGCTGGTGTTGCCCTGTGATCAGCTTCCCTACGAAAACGAGGATTGTCAGGATAAAATGTACTGGGCTAACGGCCAGATAATCCTGCGGGCAGCCCGGTTAGTGCAACGTCATCCCCGCCTTTTTGGGGTATACATAACAAATTTCAGTTGCGGCCCTGATTCCTTTATAATTAATTATTTCCGGGAAATCATGGGGGAAAAACCATCCCTAACCCTGGAACTGGACAGCCATACGGCCGACGCAGGGCTGGATACCCGGGTGGAAGCCTTTTTGGACATCGTCACCGCCTATATGGAAACCGGGCGACATACGACAATTTCCGCCCAAGCCCCTGTCAAAGAATTTGCCCGCCCCCGGGCATTGATAGAAAATAATAATGTTTTCATACGGCTACCGGGAGGAGAAAACTTAACCCTTGATAGCCCCAGGGTTAAGCTGCTGATCCCCTCCATGGGGGAAGAAGGAAACCGTTTTATTTCTGCAGCCTTAAAGTACAAAGGTATTGAAACAGAGGCCCTCCCCCAACCGGGCAACAAGGAGCTTAAACTGGGTCTGGCCCATAGCAACTGCAAAGAATGCCTCCCCCTGCATCTAACTACAGGCAGCCTTTTACGCTACCTTGAAGAAAATGAGGTCAAACCCGGGCAGCAGATCGTTTATTTTATGCCGGAGGCCTCGGGGCCCTGTCGTTTTGGGCAATACCATATCTTTATGAACATGCTCCTGGATAAACTCCAGATCAACAACGTTACCACCCTTTCCCTGACTGCTGACAACAGCTATGGGGGCCTGGGGATAGGTTTTGCCCTGCGGGTCTGGATGGCAATAATCATCGCCGATATTTTTTCCGAAATTCGCAGC
>JBMNNS010000062.1:0-10413 GCA_050942625.1 Dethiobacteria bacterium | reverse complement strand
ACCATTTCACATAGTATCCCTTTTTCGTTCGATATTCAGTTTTTAGTACCGTTCCCGCTTGCCCGCTGCCATAAAAACATTGATTTTACTGGGTTTCTTCATGTTTTCTTATGTCACCGCGGCATTAAGGGGCTTGTTTTTTATTTAGCCGGTAGCGGCTGTCCCCGGTTTTTCATTTTGATACCGGTAACGGATGGCCCCTTGGGGGCAGTTGTCGATGCAGTCCAGGCAGAGCAGGCAGGATTCCTGCTCAATGTTATACTTTTTATCAGCCGTTTTCCAAACAGCACCCCCGCTGCAAACCTTTTTGCACCTTCCGCAACCGTTGCATAGTCCGGCGTTCACTGTAAGCACACGCCTGGCCCGGGCGCCGGTAAGTTGCAGGATCGTCCCATAGGGGCAAAGATAGCGATGCCACAGTTCTTCAGGGAAGAGAAGGGTTAAGCCGGTACCCAGGAGTAACAGGGCGGGCAGAACCGGCAGCTTCCGGCCGGTTTTCACGACAAAGACAAAGGTCAGCAGAAAGACTGCCAGGAAGCCATAGCGGAAGAAAGGATGTGTAAGCAGCCGTGGCGTTTTAAAAGTACCTATTTTCAACTTTCTTTTTATCCAGGTTACCACCTTCATCAGCGTATTAATTGGACAAAGCCAGCCGCAATAAAAACGGCCGAAGAAAAAGGCCAAGAGCATGCTTAGTACAAAGATGCCCATCCACAACTGTATTTTGCCGGCAACGATAAGCACGGTAAATAAAGCTAAAAAAATAACTTGAACTATTCTCTGCCATACTCTTGTCATAGCTTTAACACTCCTCAACAATATTTCCTTCCTTGGATATGGTTACCACACGCCAGGGAATCAGCTTATTGCTGCTCCGGAAGGCGGACTTGACTATTTCAAGTAGGCCGTTACAGCAGGGAACCTCCATTTTTAGAACCGTGATGCTTTTTATCTCCTGTTTTTTATTGAATACCATGGGTAGCAGAAAGCAGCGGCAGGTGAAGGCAGGATATTTCCTGGCAATTACTTTATGCTTATGTAAGGGAGAATGGTAACGATGATTTTTAAAATAAACTTTAATTCTGTCGCTGAACATCTTTCAAGGATAAAATTAATTTCTTTGTAGATGTCCCTAGCTTCATCACAAATACATGTTTTTTCGTGTTCTTTATTATCCCTATTATCCCTGGCTGTTTTCCCAAAGACAAGGTAATCCAGGGAAACAAGCAGTTTATTGCTTATTCTAACCATAACAGGAAGACTCATCTGCCTTTCCCCCCGTTCCAGTTGTCCAATATAGTATTCCGATATGCCAATGATTCCCGCAAACTCTTCACGAGTAAGTTTGAATTTTTCCCTTCTTTTCTGATTCTTAATCCTATCGCTTTATTGTCTATTTCCAAGTTTGCTTAGCCTCCTGCTTTACCTTATCTGATTTAAACCAGAGCCTGAATGGGCAACCTGCAAAAAAATATTATTTGCTAAATGCTTTTTTTTGCTATATAATATAACATAAAAATATATTCAGAATTATCATAATAACAGGAAAAAAAAGTCAATTATAAATAATTGCACAAAAGGAGCAAAATAATGCATCATAAAGATAAAATTACCTATTTAATAGAAGAGCTAAGGGAGGAATTACATAATCTGTTGGAAAAGGCAGGTCATATTAATGAAGAAATACTAGCGAAAAGCCGAAAACTGGATGAATTGTTGAGCAAATACTATGAATTACCTAAAAAAGAGTAATTTCCGGTTTTAGCTTGTCTGCCTGTTTAGTTTTACCGGATAGGCGTCGTTGAATAGTTTTTTCTTCAGTTATTGGTGAGATGACTGCTTTAATTGGCATTATGGCCTTGAGCCTTATCCATGAATGAAATGTAAAAGATATATCTCTATGCCCCAAGTTACCTTCTATTATATCATTTCCCCTATAACATACCATAATTAGCCTGCATTGTTTTCCTTTATGAGAAAATAAACACTAAAAAAGCTTATATCAATAAAAAAACCGGGAGGTTAAAGCATCCTGGTTTTTGTTATATGCAGTCCCGCCTCCGCCTCAAAGAAGGATTTTTGCGTGCCGGGGTAGAAGGATATTTGGTGCACCTCAATGGTAATTTAAGGGTTTTGTAAGTTGTATTCTCCTGATAATTATGTTATAATTTTATTCGTATCAAAGCTTATATCGGGGCGTGGCGCAGTTTGGTAGCGCGCTTGGTTCGGGACCAAGAGGTCGCGGGTTCAAATCCCGCCGCTCCGACCACTACAAAAGCATAGTTCAGGGCATGCGTGAGGCTTCGGCCTCACGTTTGTTTTTAGGTTAAATTACCGTTTTGGGAGTAACCAATATTAGAAGCGAAATAGCGCCTTTTTTGGGGCGGGGAGCAAAAAAAATAATTATCGACAAAATGTTATAAATTTAAACAAAGGGAAAATAATGTCTTTAGTGAATATATAAATATATATATTTATAAAAATTAGGAAGGGTGTCATATGCAATTAACTATTACACAAACGCTGTTATATGGAATCCCTGAAAACTTTGTCTATGCACTTTTTTGTTTGACGTTATTAAACCATAAATTAGTCTTAAACAAAATTTTTATCATCGCTGTAATTCAAACAGCCATATATTTCTTTGTAAGAGCGTTACCTTTGCCTTTTGGGTTGCATACTTTGTTCGGTATATTCACTTTGTCTTTTTTATTAAAGCGCTATACGGGAAATAATTTCAGTAAAATATTTGTTGTAGTATTAATTACATTCCTTACTAATGGTATTATTGAATTGCTCAATATTACTACCCTTGGTGCTGTTTGGGGTAAGGAAACTGTATTTGAAAATGAAAATTTTTCTTTATTAGTTGGTTTTTTCCAGTTAATTTATTTATTTGCGGTGACTTTTTTAGTAATTATGATCAAAAAAAAGAAGCAGAAAAAGGGAACCTTTGAAGTCCCTGAACAATCATGAGAAATTTTTGTTTAGCTGCTGCAAACTATTTGGGGGAAAAACTTGAACTGGCTGCAGACGATAGAGCAGTGATTGCTTATGGACTGGAAGTAGTATTTTCTAATTTGGTGACCCTCTTACTTATTTTAGTGGGCAGTATGATTTTTGGGATTCTAAAGGAAGTTGTCATAGCTGCATTCACTTGGTTTATAATCCGGCAATCTGCCGGTGGTGCACATTGCAGTACCCTTTGGAGATGTGCCTTTTTAAGCAGTTTTATTTTGGTTGTTACCGGTTTAGCTGCTGTTATAATTGCCATAATCTTAGGACAAGATATCATTATAATATTTACTGCTTGTACCTCCTTGGTTTTGGTGCCGACATATATTTGGGCACCTGCCCCTAATCCCAATAAACCCATTAATTCTGAGGCCAGGAGGAAAAAGCTCCGTCATTTAGCTTTATTATTGCAAATGGCCCTGATTTTGTTTTTTCTTATAGTAGTGCTTATAACCCCTCTTTTTTCTTTGACAATTGCCGGTTGCCTGTCAATGATTACGGCAGTACTTATGCTCACGCCTGCCGGTTACAGAGTTATTGCTGCAGTGGACAGGCTTTGTTGTCTTCTGTTTGCAACAATAAAAAGGAAGGAGGTATAACAAGATGAAAAAACTAACTATCTGGTTACTCTCAAGCCTTGTCGGAGTTTTAACTTTTATTTCTGTTGCCAGTGCAGCATCGGCCTGTAACTGGGTCCTTTATGAACCCGAGCTGCCGTCCAAGTTAAGAAGGTAAACAACTTACAGGAGTCCTAAGAATGTCGGTTGATAAAGATATAAATAAGAATAATAAACTAGACGAGATAATTATCTGTACTCAATTTTTGACTTATCTTTTTACGGCTGCTCTCTTGATCCTTAGTATGCCAGAGAGCTACTCTTTTATGGGTTTTTATACTATGCTCTTTGGCCTTTTTGTGCCTGCCTGTGTAATCGCTGCTTTTGATTATTACCTATTTTTCTTTAAAAAAGTAAGTAATAATAAAGTTTTTTTGTGGTGGAATATCTTCAAAATTATTTTGTTGTTTGCCTTAATAACAGTTGCGATTATATTTTCTTTGCAAAGGTTTCCATTTTTTGCCGGTATGTATCTTTTGCCTGTTGTAGTCACAGTCGTTACTTTTGGGCGGGTTGGAGGATTAATATTGGCAGGAGCAGCTTCTGTTTCTCTTTTTATGATAATTTTCTTGAGCGCATGGGACCAGAATATTTATTTTGGCCCCATTTTATTATTTTCAGCTATTTTGCTGCTGGTAGCCTGGTTTTTAGGTGAGGTTATGGCAATTGAACGTAATACCAAGATGGAGCTCTTGGACTTGATTTTTAAACAAAAGAAGATGGAAAATGTTTTACGTGATAACGAAGAAAGTCTGCGTCAGATCATTAAAGTGGCACCCATAGCGATGCTGATCCATATCGATGGCAAGATCATTTATGGCAATGATTATGCCTCGAGAATTGTTAATGTTCCTAACAGCCAATACTTGATTGGTAAAAATTTGCAACAATTATTGGGTGATCATTTTAAGGAAATTATCAATTTAAAAAAATTTAAAGGAGGTAATAGTAAAATAAAGCAAAGTGATGGTACCATCATTGATGTGGAGTATACCAATGTTCCTTTTTTCTACAAAGGTAAAGAGGCTGTCCAAACCTTGCTCAATAATATTACAGAGAGAAAAAGAATGGAGGAAGAGCTATATAAGGCTAATAAACTGGAGTCCCTGGCAATTTTGGCCGGTGGGGTTGCACATGACTTTAATAATTTATTGGCTGTTATTTTAGGCAATGTTTCCCTCATCAAAACATATAAGGATCTGAACAAAATTGCTGAAAGAGCCGGTAATATTGAAAAGGTGGTAGTCCAGGCCCGGGAGCTGACCCAACAGTTATTTATTTTTTCTAAAGGTGAAGTTCCGGTTAAAAAAACAACTTGTTTAAAGAAGTTAATTGAGGATATTGTCAAGTTTTCGTTGAGCGGTACTAATGTGAACTTTGATTGTGTTTTCCCCGACGATGATTATTTAGTGGAAATTGATAAATCCCAAATCAACCAAGTTTTCAATAATTTAATCATAAACGCCGTTCAGTCTATGTCTGAAGGAGGGACGATACATATAATAGCTAAAAGAGTGGTGGTGGATGAGCAGGAAAAGGAATACTTACCTCTAAAGGAAGGCAATTATATTAAGGTATCTGTTAGGGATGAAGGGGTTGGAATGCCGGAACAATTCCTCAAAAACATTTTTGATCCTTTTTTTACCACCAAGGTGGAAGGAACCGGCCTTGGTTTGGCTATTGCCTATTCCATTATTCAAAAGCATGGTGGATTTATAGGGGTTGATTCTATAATCAATGTTGGAACGACCTTTAATATCTACTTGCCTGTCCCTGTTTTGAAAATACGGTTGGCCCATCAACAGGAGGAAGGGATTGTTGGTGGGGAGGGAAGGGTATTATTGATTGATGATCAGGATACTGTTAGGCAGGTTGCGAAAGAAATGCTGACCTCCCTTGGTTATGAAGCCGATGTTGTTACCAATGGTACTGATGCAATTGAATTATATAAAAATGCCCTGGATCATGGAGAAAAATATGATGTGGTTATTATGGATCTGACGATCCCTGCTGGTATGGGAGCGGTTGCAACTATCAAGGAATTATTTAAAATTGACCGGGAGGTTAAGGCAATACTGTCGAGTGGTTATTCAATAGATCCCGTGATTTTTAATTTTAGGAATTATAATTTTCAGGGTTTTCTTAGTAAACCTTACAGCATAGAAGAATTGGGCAAGGTTTTACATGATGTGATAGGAAAACAAGTAACCGGATCCGGCTGAACAGGGAAATTATGAACATTTTGCAGGAATTACCTCTTTTATTGTCGAATTCTTGTTATAGAAGACAAAACGGGGTGATTTCTATGCCGAAAAATAAACTAGGTATTCGTATCAGGGCTTTTAGAAGGCTGAAAAGAATGACTCAACAACAGTTTGCTGAGAAGTTGAATTTTTCTGCCAGTCAGCTGAGCAATATAGAAAGAGGCGTGAAAATACCTGGGCCGGAACTTTTGGAAAAAATGGCGGCAATCTTAGAGATACCAAGGGATGAACTATTTATAGTATCGGAGGAAACAAAGAAACATATGCTGGTTTAAAATAACGGTTTAACTTTCCTTTTTCAATCGGCCGTAAATATGGAGCAGACAACTTTTTTTAGAAAAAGTTGTCTGCTCCATATTTTTTTGATAAAATAACGTTGTATACAATTCTGTGCACAGACCGGGGGGTGAGGATGGTTGCCTAAAAAACTGTTGCGCATAGGTGGCAAGATAATTAGTTTGCGTAAAATTTGTGAAAAAATTGAACAGATCCTAAAACTACGTACAGAGGGTTTTTCCCAGCAAGAGGTTGCCGATTACTTACAGATCGATCGTCCTTTTATTTCCAGGTTGGAGAGTATTGGTGAAGTACGCAAGGGGAAAAAAGTAGCTGTTGTTGGATTTCCCTTGCTAAACAAGGAAGAAATAAAAAACTTAGCAATGGCCAGGGGTGTAGACCACGTCTGGGTCATGAATGATGCTGAAAGATGGCTTCTGGTAAAAGAAAAAAGTGCCCTGGAGTTTTTTAGTTTTGTTATGGACTACGTCAGGGAGCTGCGGGCCTATGACACCGTCGTCTTAATAGGATCACAAAAGTGGGTTAAGTTGGCGGAAGCATTGCTGGACAGCCAGGTCGTTTTTCTAAACCTGGGTGAGTCTCCTATTAACAAAGATTGTTATTTTGATCCAGATCAATTTAGCCATGTTTTGGATACAATTATTTAGATAAGTTGCAAAGCAGAGAGGTAAGGTGTTCAGGTTGAAAAAAGTTGTGAGCATAAGCTTGGGATCGTCGAAAAGGGATCATGCCGCTGAAATAAATCTTATGGGCCAACCTTTCTTAATAGAAAGGGTCGGCACAGATGGCAACCTCAACAAAATGATCAGTTTTATTAGGGAAAACGATGGGAAAGTGGATGCCTTTGGCCTGGGGGGAATAGATCTGTATCTCCAGGCGGTTGATCGGCGCTACACTCTCAGGGAGGCAAAAAAGGTAGCCAATGCTGCCCAAATTTCCCCAATTGTTGATGGATCTGGTTTAAAGAATACTTTGGAAAGGCGCGTTGTTGAGTATTTAGTAAAAAAAACAGATCTTTTCAAGCAGCAAAAAAAGGTTCTTATCGTAAGCGCCATGGATCGTTTTGGGCTGGCCCATAGCCTGGAACAAGCAGGTTGTAGCATGATTTATGGGGATTTGCTCTACATTATTAACTTGCCTATTCCTCTTAAATCATTGCATACACTTGCTTTAATTGCCCGCCTTGCACTCCCCTTTATTCAGCTGCTGCCTTTCTCTATGTTGTATCCAACAGGTGAAAAACAGGAAACCAGTAAAAAGCGTTACCCCAAATATTTTAACGATGCTGATATTATCGGCGGTGATTTTCACTTTATTAGGCGTTATATGCCCGATAAGCTGTCTGGTAAAATAATTATTACTAATACAGTTACCGAAGATGATGTTGAGATGCTGCGCAGTAAAGGAGTAAAGATGTTGATTACGACTACACCTGAAATCCAGGGAAGATCGTTCGGAACGAATGTTATGGAAGCTTTAATGGTTGCATATACTGGTAGTCAAAAAGAATTAACCCCGGAGCAATACCTGTTATTACTCCAGGAACTGGATTTTAAGCCCAGGATACTTACGCTTTAAACTAGAAGGGAGGTAGCCGGCTTTGCGCCGGAAATTTATGTCTTCAGCAGATTTTGGTTTTATTTTACACCCCCTTAGCATTGATGATATTTACAGGAAACTTAAGTTTATGCGAAGATGGCCGGATTCTCTGGTGAAAACTGTTATTAAAACGCTTCCCCCTTTGATGGCTTCACATATTACCGGTATTACTTCGCCCTATGGCAGCGTTGAGGGTTGTTTTGTCGCCGTTACCCTTACTTCGGAGCAGATGGTAGAACTGCCCCCTGAGGTTACCCTGCGCAAAATAATAGCTGCCGGTAGAAAAGCCGCCAAGGCTGGGGCTAAAATCATTGGGCTTGGGGCTATGACGGCAGTGGTTGGTGATGGCGGTGTTTCGGTAGCTCGTAGCCTAAACATTGCCGTAACTACAGGGAATAGCTATACGATCGCCACAGCACTTGAAGGGGTTGAAAAGGCAGCTGCCCTCATGGGACTGGAACTTGGGCGTGCTCAAGTTGCCATCCTGGGGGCTACTGGTTCCATCGGGAGGGTATGTGCAAGTATTTTGGCCAGGAAGGCGAATTATCTTACGCTGATTGCCCGTAATGTAAGACAATTGGAAAAATTGGCCGAAAAATTATTGGATGAACATGGTTTGGCTGTTAAGGTTACCCCCAATGTTCATGAAGCAGTCAAAGAAGCGGATATTATCATTGCTGTTTCCAGCTCAACCGACAGCCTCATAGAACCAGAGGACTTGAAACCAGGGGCGATAGTGTGTGATGTGGCCCGGCCCCGGGATGTATCCCTAAAAGTGGCACAAAAAAGGGACGATGTGTTAATTATAGAGGGAGGGGTTGTGGAGGTCCCTGGGGATGTAAACTTTAATTTTGATTTTGGTTTCCCCCCGCAGACGGCCTATGCCTGCATGGCTGAAACAATGATACTTGCTTTGGAAAAACGTTATGAAAACTATTCCCTTGGCAGGGAGATCGATATTGCCAAAGTTGATGAAATTAGCGCTCTGGCGACTAAACATGGTTTCAGGTTGGCAGGTTTTCGCAGTTTTGAGCGTGCTCTGGCCCCAGAAGACATTGAAAGGATCAAAATAAAGGCCCACGGCTAAAATTGCATATAAAATTGCATATTAAATTTGACAAATTGTTAATGTTTGTCTATAATATTTGTAATTTAAGAGGGCGTAAGCCCTGAGGGTCGGTGTTTTTTTTTAAACAAAAGTGTCAAGTTGGACTTGGCACTTAATTCTTGCCTTACGTCAGGTTTTAAAGTCCCACCTTTAAGAATATTTTTTTAGAAAAGACATATAATTTCCTCTAAGATTATTAATCTATTATTTTTTAAAGGAGAGAGGTAAGTGTCATCCAAAGAGGTGGTTCTCACTAAGAATGGTTTAAAAAAACTGGAAGAAGAGCTTGCTTTCCTCAAGTCGGTAAGACGACGAGAAGTTGCCGCCCGTATTAAAAATGCCATTTCCTTCGGAGATCTGAGTGAAAACTCCGAATATGAAGATGCTAAAAACGAACAAGCTTTTATCGAAGGGAAAATTATTACCCTGGAAAAAATGCTCCGCAATGCCCGGCTGATCGATGATGATGATATTAACAAAGGAGTTGTCGGGTTTGGTTCCAGGGTAAAATTATTGGATCTACAGGAAAATGAAGAATTAGAATTCACCATTGTTGGATCTGCAGAGTCTGATCCTGCCAATCATCTCATATCTAACGAATCACCTGTCGGACGCTCCATTTTTGGTTCCCAGGTAGGTAATGTAATAGAGGTTAAAGTTCCTACAGGAACAATAAGGTACAAAGTATTGGAAATTAATTAAATATTAAAAAAAGACGGGGGTTTTTTCTTATATGTCTCTGGATAACCTGGGAGAACAATTAGTATTACGTCGTAATAAATTAGAGGAACTAAAAAAACAGGGCGTGAAGCCTTATGGCCAAAAGTATCCGGTGACACATACTTCACAGGAAATACTGCAGGGGTTTACAGAGATTGAGGGCAGGACAGTAAAAATATTTGGAAGGATCATGACCAAAAGAGGTCATGGCAAGGCTGGTTTTGCCCATATCCAGGATAGTATGGGCTTAATTCAGATTTATGCCAGACAGGACAGGATGGGCAAGGAGGCCTACCAGCTATATCAGGATCTTGACATAGGTGATATCATAGGCCTAACTGGTGAAGTTTTTAAAACCAGGACTGGGGAAATAACCATTAACATTTCTTCTTTTGAACTTCTGGCAAAGTCCTTGCGTCCCTTGCCGGAGAAATGGCATGGCTTGCGGGATGTTGAGCTTCGTTACCGCCGGCGTTACCTTGATCTGATGGTTAGCCCCAAGGTCCGCAATGTTTTTGTTACTCGTAGTAGAATTATTCAGCATATACGTTCATTTCTGGCAGAAAGAGGGTTTTTAGAGGTGGAAACCCCGGTAATGCATACCGTTGCTGGAGGCGCTAGCGCCCGTCCTTTTATTACACATCACAATGCCCTTGGCATTAACCTTTATTTACGCATTGCTACGGAGTTGCATTTAAAAAGGTTAATTGTAGGTGGTATGGATAGGGTTTTTGAATTAGGGCGTATCTTTAGAAACGAGGGTATTTCCACCAACCATAACCCGGAATTTACC
>JBMNNS010000061.1:0-10615 GCA_050942625.1 Dethiobacteria bacterium | reverse complement strand
CGGCCTTAGTACTGCCGTAAATATTAAAAGGCTCCAGGGGAGCATCTTCCTTGACAATTTCCTTTTTGTCGCCATATTCCATGCAGGACCCAATATTCAAGAATTTTTCGCAACCTGTCTGTTTTAAAGCGTTCATAAGGTTTATTGTGCCGATAATATTGGTTTCTGCAGCTATGATACTATCCGTTTGCCTGAAATCGACACCGTAAGCAGCCATATGAAAAACATAATCGGGCTTTAATTCCTTGATACAGTCTTTTAGCCGGCTGCCATCTCTTAAGTCAGCTTTGTAAATGGCAATCTCATCTTTAATGTTTGCCAGCCTCCATAAATCAGATGTTTTTCTAACCAACACGGATACCCGGGCATTTTCTTCTACCATTCTTTGGGCAAGATGGGAACCAATAAAGCCGCTAGCGCCTGTCACCAATATATTTTTATTATAGAAATCATGACCTTCCATAGAACGACCTCCTCAATTTCTATTTCGCTCAAGTCCGGCTACTGTTGTCTCCCACTATTGATATACTGTTAAGTCTGATCACCTTCAAGTGTTTGCTCAAACAAATACCTGGCGTATTCCAGAATATTTTTATAGGCTCTGGACAACACCGCCTTATCATAAGCTTTTTGCAGGGAGACTTTTGTCGATTGGGAATTTGCTTCAATAAACCAAAATTTTCCCGCCACATCAATGGCAAAATCAATCCCGATCTCAACATACTGGCCGTAATTTTTCTCAATGAATTCGTAGATACTTAGTAAAAAATGATGAACCTTAGATTGTAGTTCTACCATTTTCTCCTGGGAATAGCCTAATTTGTTTTTAAAAAAGTCATCAAATCTGAAGGCATCGGCATGGGTGGTAATGGGAGCACCAAAAATAGCTGTACTGATAACAGCCATTGGTAAGAAACTCTACACGAAGAACATTTTGACCTTTCCTACCCAGGTGCGATTTGAGATAAATATTTTTATATTCCTTAAGCATCTTAGCTATATCCTGTGGTTGCTTGATTTCCCGGGTGACCGGCAGGTAGTTTTTCATGACCGGATCTTTGGTCATGATTTGATAAAGCTGCCACTTATTAAAACGGGGATGATTGATTACCTTTCCATTACTGCTGATAACAACATTAAATAGTTCCTCAAAGATAGGAGCATACTTGTTTTTAATCCCGCCCCTTAGATATAAAATATTAGGAAACGGAAACTCCTTATTTAACCACTTTTGAGAGCGACTATGCCAGTAACAGCCCGCTATTTTCCGTTCTTTTAAATTTACATGTTTAAGCGAAAAATAATAGAGAATGTTGTTGACTTCTTTGTTAGCTTCAACCAATAGCTTGATCCTGGGGTTCACAATTTGCCTTTGTAAATTGCGTATCGTGGTGGGGCTTACCATTACAGCCATCAGTGGGTTCGCAGAACCCTTTTGATTATTAAACTTTTTTTTAACACCATACTGGTGACAGGGAACCACCCCCTGTCTCCCCGGAACTATCCCTTGTCTCCCCTGTCTCCTCTTAACGCCATTTTTTTTAACAGTATACAATCTAGTATAAACCCCTTTACTTTTTCCTGTTTGCCATCCTGACGGTAACCCTTGGCTGTACTGGAGTACTGCCATTCCAGGTTTTTTCGGCTGTGAGCAGATCCTTATACGTATCCACGGCCATCCAGAACCCCCTATGCGTATAAACAGCCAGTTCCCTGTCCTGGGTCAATTTATTTAATGGTGTTTTTTCAAATATGCAGTCGTCCTTGCCGTCAAGATAATCAAAAACCTGACTGTTTAATACGTAAAAGCCGCCGTTAATCAGCATATTTAACTGTGGCTTTTCTCGAAAGGAGGTGGCTATGGCATCCTTGGTCTCAATGATGCCGAAAGAGCTTTTGTGGTAAACTCCAGTAACGGTGGCAATTTTTTTATGCTCCCGATGAAACTGCAGCAGTTTACCAATATCAACATTTGCCAGGCCATCACCGTAGGTGAGCATGAATGTATCACCTTCAATAAGGTGTTTTATTCTATGCAACCGGCCGCCGGTCATTGTTTCAATTCCCGTATTTATAAAAGTAATTTTCCAGCGCATTGGTTCTTGCAGCAGCTCTATGGTGCCGCTGTTGCCGTCTTTTACAAAATCATTGTTTAGCCAGTCATAGTTTACAAAATATTCTTTAATCTTTTCACCCTTGTATCCCAGGGTTAAAATAAAATCCTCAAAGCCATGTTGGCTGTAAATGTTCATGATATGCCAGAGCAGTGGTTTGCCCTGGACCAAGGCCATAGGTTTGGGGATGTGGGAAGTAATTTCACCCATCCTTGTTCCTTTGCCGCCACATAGTATAACAACCTTCAAGGTCAATCCTCCTTTAAAATATCAATCCCCTTCGTTTATTTGCTATATATGGTTAATATATGACCACAGTATGAAAAGGTACCAGTAACCACTTTTGCAGTAAATTAAAAATTGAAAACATCGGACTTCTAATCCCGTTGGCCGCAGGGCGCGCCAAACAAAGGCCGTAAACATTGTGGTTTGCGGCCTTATTTCTTTACTTTTTTTGACGTCTCTACCCGGGTATTTCAGTAGGAAGCCCAGCTACATATCTGCTATATTCCAATATTTTTTTAGAGCTCTTCAATAATATTTCGTTGCCATAGGCTTTCATGAGTGATTTTTTTACAGATTGCGAATTGGCCTCAATAAACCAGATCTTGTCATTGTTATCAATGGCAAAATCAATGCCGATTTCAGCATAATGACCATATTTTTTTTCAATACACTCATAGATGCCGAATAGGAACTTATTTACTCTTTTTTGTATTTCCTGGACCCTTTCCGGAGGGTAGTTTAAAAATTCATGATAAAAATAGTCAAATTTGTATGCATCTCCATGGGTAGTAATGGGGGAATTCGATTTTCCCAATCTGGCGGAAATGCCTACTATTTCTAAATCACCGTTACCATTGCGTTGTAATTCGGCTCTCAAATCCGTTAGCCTGTCTTCATACCTTATCAGTTCAATGGCCTGTTGGATTAAAAATCTTTCCCCATCAAAAAAGTCATATATTCCATACAATAGCGATTGTAAACCATATACTTGTTCGATCACCGGTTTTTTCTTGTGTTTAAAATAATAACTACACAGATATCGTTCATGGGAAAGATTTTCCACCCGCAAGACATATTTACCCTGGCTTCCATTGTGTGGTTTAAGATAAACAGTTTTAAAATTCTGTAACATTATTTCAAGATCTTGAGGTTTCATAACTGTTCTGGTGATGGGTAAATGTCTCTTCAAAACCGGATCGTTATTAATAACCCGATGCAACTGCCACTTGTTAAAACTGGGATAATTAATTATCTTGGTACCGTTGTTTTTAAAAATGCTTTCAAAAATATCAAGTCCCATATTTGTAATTTCTCCTCTGATATATAAAACATCAGGGAATGGAAATTCTGCGGGCAACCATTTTTGCCCATCATAGTATATTCCATAAATCTTGAGCTTCCTTAACCTTATTTCATTCGCGGGAAAACAGTATAAATTGAGATTGATCTGCTTGTTAGCTTCTACCAAAAATTGTATAAGGGGGTAGATAACCCGATCGCGCAGGGCGTAGGTTACAAAGGCGCTGACCAATACCGCCAAGGTGGGGGCTTGATAAACATTTTTCAGGCTTGACAAGGTTTATCTTCTCCTTCGTTAATCCATTTAATTACTTCAGGAAGTGGGATTTATTGTCCTAGACATTAATTTAGATGCTAATTTCTGACTTTTATCTCCTGAGTAGTTACTTTTAATATATGATTATGGTTTGAAAGAGTACCCGTAAGCCCTATTCCAAGATTATCAAAAAAACTGTTTTACATTAATTAGGGCCTGCAGATTCATATAATATCTGCAGGCCCTATTTATATTCGGTAACTACTTTGGCAACGGTCTCATTCTATGTTAACTAGGGGGAGCTCCCAATTAACATCCAAGCCGCGATCTATAATTTAATATTGTCATATTTTAACCTTTGTATTGTAGGGTAGCTATAAAAAATGTTATGGTATATCAGCTTATTGTTAACATACAGTCATTATTACTATACCATAATAACCCGTATTTTTCCATTAAAAAATAATATTCTACAATATAATTGGTTGTCACCCGGGTGCAAAGCTGTCACGCTCTAATTGCTTATTTCATACGCTTAAAGTAAGAGAACGTTTATTAATTCTTTGATGGGGGGAGCATGTTGCGCCGGAAGGTTGCTTTACATAATCTTAAAGTTGGCGAGAGTGGAAGGGTGAGTGACTTAACTGCTAAGGGGATCCAGCGCAGGCGTTTACTGGATCTGGGGTTTGTGCCGGGGGTTGCGGTAAAAAACGAAAGAATGAGCCCCTTCGGCGATCCTATTGCTTTTAAAATAAGGGGGGCGGTAATTGCTTTACGTAAAGAAGAAGCCGCATTAATATATGTTAACAAGGACGACCAGGGAGGGACTGCAGCTCCGCAGGCTGTCACTGAACCTCGGCAGGGGGGTGTCTAGAAAAATGTGGATGGGGGCAAGAATTAGGACCAAAAGAATTATAAAGGGCCGGGCAGACGAAAAAAAGGAATATACTATAGCGTTGGCTGGCAATCCGAATACTGGAAAAAGCACGATTTTTAATGCACTCACCGGCCTGAACCAGCATACAGGTAACTGGTCAGGAAAGACCGTGATCAAGGTTCAGGGGCAGTACCGGTTTAAAAATAGGGTTTATTCTCTGGTAGATTTACCCGGCACGTATTCTCTTTTTACTAACTCCATAGAAGAACAAATTGCCAGGGATTTTATTTGTTTTCAGAAACCCGATGTGGTTGTTGTGGTGGTAAATGCAGGTTGCCTGGAAAGAAACCTGAACCTGGTTTTACAGGTTTTGGAGATTACATTCCGGGTAGTAGTATGTGTGAATCTTTTGGATGAGGCAAAAAGGAAAAATATCCAAATAGATTTGCCCGGGTTAGCACAGGAGCTGGGCGTGCCTGTTGTTGGTACGGTGGCCCGAAAAGGGGCCGGGCTAAAGGAATTAAAACAAACTATTGAAAACCTGCTGCTTGGTCATATTCGGGTCAATCCTAAATTGCCTGTTTATGATGAGGAACTGGAAAAAGAAATTGCCGGCCTTTTGCCATTGATTAGTGACAGGGCCGGCCAAACTGTTAATCCACGTTGGCTTGCCCTGCGAATTCTGGAAGGTGACTATTCAGTTCTGGGCCGGGTTGAGCGTGATTGGCTTTAGTGACCTGCGGCATTGTAGAAAGAGAGGAGAATGTTTTGAGTACATTTGTTTCTGAGCAGGGCCCCATCAGCCACGACTACCGGGATCGAATCGTGAAGGCTATCTACAAAAAGGCGGAAATAATTGCCCAAAAGGTTGTTTTTGAAAAAAAAGAACAGGGTTTAACCTGGGAACATAGAATTGATGATCTTTTCACATCACGATTTTGGGGCTTTATTATAATGCTCTTACTGCTGGGGGTAGTATTCTGGATTACACTCGTTGGTGCAAACTATCCTTCAGAGTTGATTGCCCATTATTTATTCAGGCTGGAAAAAACAATACTGGCTTTTTTGCTTATGATTAAGGCCCCGGGGTGGGTAAGTGAAATCCTTGTTTTGGGTACATACCGTACCCTGGCCTGGGTTATCTCCGTGATGTTGCCTCCTATGGCCATATTTTTCCCCCTGTTTACCTTTTTGGAGGATCTTGGCTATCTGCCACGGGTTGCCTTTAACCTTGATTACCTTTTAAAAAAATGTGGTGCCCATGGCAAACAGGCTTTGACGATGTGTATGGGCTTTGGTTGTAATGCTGCCGGTATTACCTCCTGCCGGATCATCGATTCCCCAAGGGAAAGGCTCATCGCAATCATTACTAACAATTTTGTTCCCTGTAATGGAAGGTTTCCCTTGTTAATCGTCCTGACAAATATATTTTGGGCCGGAACTTTTGGGGGCAAAGCAGGAAGCATTATTTCGGCAGTTACTGTGGTTGGCCTGGTCATATTTGGTGTTGTGGTCACTTTTTTTGTTTCGTTTTTACTCTCCCGTACAGTTTTAAAAGGTGTACCTTCCCAATTTACCTTAGAACTGCCGCCTTTTCGGATGCCGCAGCCAGGCAGGATAATTATTAATTCCATCCGGGACCGGACCCTGTTTGTGCTGGCGAGGGCTGTGGTTGTTGCTGCTCCTGCCGGTATAATCGTCTGGTTGATGGCCAATGTCCCGGTAGGGGAGGTGACATTATTGCAGGGTGCTGCTGCTTTACTTGATCCCTTTGCCCGGACCCTGGGGCTTGACGGTTTCATTTTAATGGCCTTTATCCTGGGGTTGCCCGCCAACGAAATAGTTCTTCCCATTTTGTTAATGGCTTATTTGTCCGCGGGAAGTATGCTGGAAGTTGGTAGCTTGGACGGGCTAAAAACCCTGCTGGCAGGCAATGGTTGGACTTCACTTACTGCTTTGAACGTGATGTTATTTTCCCTCTTGCATTTTCCCTGTAGCACAACGTTGCTAACAATTCTGAAAGAAACCCGCAGTAAAAAGTGGGCCTTTTTATCCTTCCTTATACCTACCCTTGTTTCCATTGTAGTTATCTTTATTGTCACCCAAATTGCACGTTTGCTTGGCCTGGCTTAAGCCTTCCCCAGGTTAGGTTTAGCATATAAACCAAGAAGCTTTATTGTTTCCACTAAAAACAATGGTAAAACTGAAAGTAAGAGGACTGCTCCCCATTGGCTGCCGCTTAAAGATGTCAGTTGGAAAATATTTTTGAGTGCCGGCACAACAATTAAAGAAGCCATCAGTAAAGCAGAGAATCCGGCGCCGGCAATTAGATAATAATTTGGCGGTTGTGAAAAAATCGACAGCCGGGTGGAACGCACATTGAAGGCATGGGTAAGTTGGGAAAATGCAAGTACCAGGAAGGCCATGGTGCGCCCAGTAGCTAGCCCCGTTGACCGGCCTAAAAGGTAGGCCGTTAGTGTTAAGGCGCCGATCATCATTCCCTGGAAAAGGATCCTGGTAGCTAATTGTGGGGTGAAGAAGGAACCGCCGGGCTGGCGGGGTTTGCGGGCCATGATTCCCTTTTCCGGTGGTTCGACACCAAAAGCCAGGGCGGGGAAGCTATCTGTGACGAGGTTGATCCAGAGGATATGAATGGGTAAAAGAGGGGTATCCCAGTTAAGTAGGATTGCCAAAAAAAGCACAATTATTTCACCAATATTACAGGAAAGCAGGAACTGCAGGGCTTTCATAATATTATCGTAGATCGTTCTGCCTTCTTCTACAGCCGAAACGATAGTAGCGAAATTATCATCGGCTAAAATCATTGCTGCTGCTTCTTTGGAGACATCAGTGCCGGTTATGCCCATAGCGATGCCGATGTCGGCACTTTTTAGCGCCGGGGCATCATTAACCCCATCACCGGTCATCGCCACTACCTGGCCGTGTTTTTTCAGGGCCTTTATGATCTTTAGTTTGTGCTCGGGGGCTACGCGGGCATAAACTCCATATTCCATTACTTGTGAAAAGAGGGTATCTTCATCCATTTCTTCTAATTCTGTCCCTGTTATAACCCTGCTATCTTCCTTTAGTATGCCTACTTCACGGGCAATGGCCAATGCTGTGCCCGGGTGGTCACCAGTAATCATAACGGGGCGCATACCTGCAGTCCAGCATTTTTCCACTGCCTCTTTGGCTTCAGGGCGAGGTGGATCGATCATCCCCACAAGCCCGGCAAAGATCAACTCATTTTCCAGTTCTTCAATGTTCGTACCTGTGGGCAGGGATTCTATTTCTTTATAGGCCAGGCAGAGGACTCGGAGAGCCTGCTTTGCCATATCTTCATTTGCAGAGGTGATTTCTTCCCGTTTTTCTGCTGTAAGAACGGTAATTTCACCCTTGTATAACATTTTGGAGCACAGGGGTAAAACCATGTCAACGGCTCCTTTTATATATACCCTGTAGATATTGTTGTTGCTGTGGACCGTAATCATGCGTTTTCGCCGTGAATCAAAGGGGATTTCCAGAACCCTGGGCGTGGTAGACTCCAGGTGTTTTTTGTTAAGCCCGGCCAGAAGGCCAAGCTCAACGAGGGCAGTTTCTGTCGGGTCCCCAATTACCTCAGGGGTATTGTTGTTGTTATTGCTTCCCCTGTCTGCAACCTGGGCATCGTTGCAAAGGACACCTATTTGTATAAGTTGCTGGAAATCGTCTCCAGCCAGGTCTTTTGTAACGGGGTACACTTTGCCGTCGGAAAAAATTTTCCGGACAGTCATTTTGTTTTTGGTCAGGGTGCCGGTTTTGTCGGAACAGATCACGGTTGTGTTACCCAGTGTTTCCACAGCCGGCAATTTCTTGATGATCGCTTTTCGCTGGGCCATCCGCCTCACGCCCAGGGCCAGGACAATGGTAGCAATAGCAGGAAGCCCTTCGGGGACTGCCGCCACTGCCAGGCTTATTGCTGTAAGCAGCATACTGAAGGCTTGCTGGCCATAGGCAATACCTGCGAAAAACATGACCACACAGATAATGACAACCATGCTCCCCAGGGTTTTCCCCAGTTTTTCCAGCCTTTTTTGCAGTGGTGATATTTCTTCTTTTTCATCCTGGATATAGGTAGCGATTTTGCCCACCTGGGTTGAAGGGCCGGTTTCCACCACTAACCCGTTACCACGTCCATAAACCACTGTGGTACCCATGTAAGCCATGTTAAGCCAATCTGCAGGGAGGGCTTCTGCGGCAATAGTAATATCCGCCTTTTTTTCTACAGGTGCAGACTCGCCTGTCAGGATGGATTCCATAACCCTGAGGCTAGCTGTTTCAGTAAGACGCAGATCGGCTGGGATAAGGGCCCCCGTTTCCAAAAAAACCAGATCCCCCGGAACGAGTTCCCGGGCTGCTATTTCCTGCAGGTTTCCGTCCCGGTACACTTTTGCTGTAGGGGCAGCATACTGCTGCAGGGCTTCTAAAGATTTTTCTGCTTTGTTTTCCTGAATAAGGCTGATTACAGTATTAATTATTATAATTACCAAAATAACGGCAGCATCGGTAAACTGTCCCAAAAGGACAGAAAGGAAGGATGCCGCCAGAAGTATAATGATCATAAAGCTTAACAGTTGTTCTTTTATTCTGGTCAATAAGGTAGTTTTTGGACCTTGCTTTATTTCATTGTAACCGTACTGCTGCAAGCGGTTGAGTGCTTCGGATGTACTTAAACCACTTTCCCTGGAGCTACCGAGCTCATTTTCCGTTTCAGCTCTTGTTTTTGTTTGCCAGTGCATAAGTGGTGTAGGGGGTGAGGATTTTTGAATGTTTGCCATTTTCTTGTTATGCTGCACTATAAACTTCCTCCCATAGTAAATTGTTTACCTTATTGTTAAAAAGTATGTTAAAAATAAAAGACCATTACCCTGTAGCAGGGCAAAGGTCTTACTCTGATCGGCTTATCCTTTACCAGATCATTACTGCCCGGATGTTTTACATCGTCCTGACGAACAGTAACACCAAATATTGGCGAGTTACTCCCCTTTACCATTTCCCTCTTCTTTAACCGTAATATACATTATGCCTGCAGTGGTGTCAACACCCCCTTGGGTGAAGTAAAAAGGCTTTGCGGCTGGTTTTACTTTTCAATATATTAATTATATAATTAAGTAGGTAACATATAATAAGTAGGTAACGCAAAACGGCCTTGATTTTGTCAGGATTCTATGCTATATTAGGTTTGGTAAAAAAACGCGTCGGGGTGGCGGAACAGGCAGACGCGCACGGTTGAGGGCCGTGTGGTTAACACCATGTGGGTTCGATTCCCATCCCCGACACCAGGCAAACACGCTTTTCGGTAGAACTGCTGAAAAGCGTGTTTATTTGTACTAGAAACGAATTCAAATAAGGCACATAGTACCAATCCAGACCTACCTAGCGTTGAAACTTTGAATTCAATTAAAGATGATGACTATTTTTTTTTTGTTGAACGTGATTTCGTTTGGACCGTCCAGAAAAAATTACAAGAGGCTTTTAAAAAGCGGGCTTTGCTATTTATTGCAGGGGATAGAGCTCCCCTTGTTGAATAATAATACAGGTATAGTCACAGACTTTTCCTTCAACAAGGGGGTGAGGTTTCCAGGTAAATATATATTGATGCACAATTACTTAACTTTTATTTCTTTAAGGACTGAAGATTTTAGTGGCGGTTGTAAAAGGTTTTTACAGAATTTTATAATTATTAGGAGGGAAGAATAAATGGCAAGAGAATTTATAAGTTGGGTCCTGGAGGATAACGTAGCTGTTTTGACTATAAACAACCCCCCAATGAACGTGATCAGCACTCCGGTTTCCAAGGAACTTTTAGAATGTTTCCGGGAAATTGATGCTAATGAAGACTGCCGTGCGTTGGTTGTTACCGGGGCGGGGGACAGGGCCTTTATGGCAGGTGCTGACATTAAGGAATTTCCCGAAATGTTAGGCGTGAACGGTTCTACTTATGCTTTCAGCAAGTTATTACATGAGACTTTTTTATGTTTGGAAGGCTTGTCCATTCCTACTATTGCTGCAGTCAATGGTTAT
>JBMNNS010000060.1:0-10723 GCA_050942625.1 Dethiobacteria bacterium | reverse complement strand
TTCGAGGCCACTGAAAAAGCCCCGAATTGTGTCATTCTGAATGAACGAAGTGCCCGAATTGTGTCAACTAAGATCCTTCGCTATCGCTCAGGATGACAATGCTTTTGCTCAGGATGACAATGCTTTCCTCAGGATGACAATGCTTTCCTCAGGATGACAATGCTTTTGCTCAGGATGACAATAGTGGCAGTTTTTATAAAACCGGATTTTTCAGTGGTCTCGATGGTTTTCTTGATACCTTTTTCTTCGAACAATTTGACAAAATTTGACAATACGAAAAACGTTCCGGGTGCGGATCTTTTTTAACCCTCCGTTCTTTTTTTGCCCTCCAACGAATATGAATAAATATTGAAATAGAATTGTGAAAAGTCAAGGTAATGCAAGCCTGGATCCAGGTTATCCAGTATAAATAGTTCCGGGGGTGTAATGGTGGAGGAACTGACTATTTATGGTTTGGCTCTTGTACCCCTCATTATGAGCATGATAGAATTGGTTAAAGTGGTAGGTGTGCCGAAAAGATATTCCCCTCTTGTTGCTCTAATCCTCGGTATTTTATTCAGTTTTTATTATTTAGCTCCTGGAGATCCTCCAAAGGCAGTATTTTTGGGTATCGTTATTGGCCTTTCTTCTGTAGGTTTGTACTCTGGCACAAAAAATACTATGCAACAGGTCCTTAATAATGAAAATGAAAATGATAATAATAATTCCAGGGGGAAAAATAACAAGGCCCAAAAAGTTAATTCCTTAGGAAAAAATAACAGAAAACCTTGAAAGGTTAAGCCAAAAGGAGAGGGTTTAAAACCTGCAAAAGAGAACAAAAAAAGCTATCTATAAATTAAGGGGTTGCCGGTTTTATTTTACATTACAAAAACCGGCAGCCCCTTTATTATAGGCAACACAAGCTACTTAATTAATAGGTTACCTGAATAATAGGTAATAATATAAGGCAATATAATAATGTTTAAAAAAAAAAAGGAGGTTCTTATAAATGCAGCTTAACAAGATAGAGGTTCAAAACCTAAGACACTTGATCGGTTCCCATGAAACTGCTTCCAAAAAGTTGAGTGCATATTCCCAGCAATGCACGGATCCACAGCTTAAGCAAATGTTCCAACAATCAGCCCAGTCTGCCGAGCAGACAAAACAAAAATTACTATCATTCCTACAGTAAAGGAGATGGAAACATGCAAGAAAAGGATATGGTTAACGACGTTCTTTCTATGATTAATAGTAGTCTAACGGGCTATGCAAACGTTATCGCCCAGTGTTCTGCTCAAAACCTCAGACAGACAATACAACAGATTAGAAATGCCGATGAACAGTTTCAGTACCAGCTTTTCCAGGTTGCAGAACAAAAGGGCTATTATAAACCTGCCCAGCAGGCAACCCCCCAGGAGATCCAGGAAGTTAGGATGGGTTTTACCCAATAATAAAGAAATAAGGAACATAATAATTAGCTCCCCTAAGAAGCGCTTTAAAGTAGATCTTTAAAAGTAGATCTAATAAAGCGCTTTTGTTTTTGGCTATACTTTGATATTATTTTATAGTAAGGTTTGGGAAAGACCCGCTTAATGTGGTGAATGAGTTGGGAATCTATTTAAAAAAATAGGGAGGGTATTGCCAATGTTACAGGAATTTAAAAAATTTATTAGCAGGGGATGTTGTTGATCTGGCCGTTGCCGTCATAATTGGTGGTGCTTTTGGGCGCATTGTAACTTCTTTAGTGGATGATCTTTTAATGCCTGTGCTGGGCATAATCGTAGGGGGAATCAATTTAACGGCTTTGAAGCTAGAGGAAGATAAGCCCGAGGAACCACCAGCACCGTCTGAAGAAGTGGCCTTGCTGACAGAAATACGAGATATACTGCGTGATAAATAATTTTAAGGAATGGTTATAAAATGAAAGTAAAGTTCATCCATGCGGCGGATATCCACCTGGACAGCCCCTTTCTAGGATTAGAGCGATACGAGGGGGCGCCGGTGGAATATGTGCGGAGTGCTACGCGAGTGGCTTTTCAAAACCTGGTTAATTTAGCCCTTGAAGAAAAAGTGGACCTGGTGCTCCTGGCCGGGGATCTCTATGATGGCGATTGGCGCGACTACAATACAGGACTGTTTTTTGCTTCCCAGGTGGCCAAGTTGAGAGAGGCCGGAATTAAAGTCTTCTTAGTACGCGGGAACCATGATGCAGCCAGCCAGATTACGCATGTCCTCCGCCTACCTGATAATGTTAAAGTACTTTCCACCCATCAACCGGAGAGCGCAGTCCTGGAAGATCTCGGAGTGGTTATTCATGGCCAGAGTTTTCATACCCCTGCAGTCACCGAAGACCTGTCGCGGGGCTATCCCCTGCCCAGGAAAGGATATTTTAATATTGGACTCCTGCATACCTGCGCTTCGGGCAGGGAAGGACATGAAAGCTATGCTCCCTGTGATATTAATTATCTGAAAAACAAAGGATATGATTACTGGGCCCTGGGCCATGTACATAAAGCAGAAATTATCAGCAAAGAGCCCTGGATTGTATTTCCTGGAAATACACAGGGGCGCCATATTCGGGAGGAGGGGGCTAAAGGCTGTACTGTCGCCCAGGTGTGTGATGGAAGGCTAGAGTCCCTGGAACACCACTCCTTGGATGTGCTGCGCTGGAGCCGCTGTATGATTGATGCTGCTGGGGCTGAGACTTTTGAAGAAATTATGCAGCGAGCGGAAAAAAAGATCGATGAAGAACTCAGTAAATGTGAAGGGCGACTTCTTGCACTGCGCGTAATTGTTTTCGGGGCCTGCGAAATCCACCGGAAACTGGTTAATAACCTGCATGGCTTGAAAAACAACCTGCGGTCCCTTGCCGCTGAACGGGGACCTGAAGCGGTATGGCTAGAGAAAGTAAAGGTGGAAACTACCCCTAAAGCCAGTATGGAAGACCTGGTTGCTTCCTACCCGGTGGCTTCCCTGCTTCGATATATAAAAGAACTCAGTAAGGACAACCATTTCCTGCAGGAGCTTACTTCAGAACTGGATCGAGATAAAAATGCCCTGCCTGCGGATCTATTTAAGAAAGGTGAAATAGATCCTGCAGATATCAACTACCTCCAGAGCCTTTTACCCGAGGTTGAGGCGATAATTTTGTCGCGCCTCCTAGAAAAGGAGGGGTTCAGCAGTGAGGTTTAAACGGATAAACCTGAAGGCTTTCGGGCCTTTTAAGGATTATGAGCTCGATTTCGGGGAAAACGGGAAGTTTAATCTTATTTATGGCTTGAATGAGGCAGGAAAGACCACAGTACTGCGCGCCATTACAGATTTTTTATATGGAATACCACAGAGAAGCCCCGATGCCTTTTTTCATCCACCTGCCAGGCTGCGTATTGAAGCTGTTTTGGAGACCGGAAGCGGTAAAGAACTATGGCTTGCCCGAAGGAAGGGGAATAGAAATACCCTCCTGGACGAAAAAAACAGGGCAGTGGATGAAAAAATCCTGCAGAAGCTCCTGGGTTCTATCGACCGGCGTTCCTTTTCTCTCATGTTTGGCATGGATCACCTCAGCCTGCGCAGGGGAGGGGAAGATCTGCTCAAAGGACAGGGACAATTGGGAGAAGTGCTTTTCGAGGCTGCCTCAGGCATCGGAGGACTCAGGGAGATATTTAAGGAGCTGGGAAAAGAAGCCGGTGAACTTTTCAAGGCAGGCGGGTCAAGGCCTCCAGTAAACGTTAATGCTAAACGCTATGTGAATATAAAAAAGAAAATAAGTGAGCTTTCTTTGGTCCCCAAGAGGTGGGCTGATTTAGAGAGAAGGTATTTAACGGAGAAAAACCAGGTAGATGTCCTAAAGCAGGAAGAAAAAGAGTTGGTAAAGGAAAAATCCCGCCTGGAAAGGTTAGAAAAAACTCTGCCCCTGGTAGCTAGGCGAAGTAAATACCTGGAAGATACTAAAAATATCGGCGATGTTCCCCTTCTTCCTTCGACTTTTAAAGAGGAACGCTTGGATCTTATAAACAGGCGAAACACAGCTATTAATTCTAAAGAACGGGCGCAAAAAGAAATAGAGGAACTTAAGAAGGAAGCAGAGAATATCACCCTTCACGAGGAGCTTTTAGGGCATGCGGAAGATATCTCTATCTTGCAGGAACGCCTTGACACCTACCGTAATTACATAAAAGATATCCCTTCATTAGAAGGGGAGCAAAAAGAACTGCAGGAAGAGGGCCTCTCTTTACTTCATCAGCTGAAGCCTTCCCTTTCTACGCTGGAAGAAGCAGAATCTTTAAGGTTGCCCTTTGACAGGGCCGAGGAAATCAAGCGCTTGATCAAAGAACATCCGATATTACTAAACAATTACAACGTTGCGCAGGAAAAGGTTAAGGAGCTCGAGCGTTCCCTCCAAAAGCAGGTAAAAGAAAAGAAAAAAATCGATCCCCAGAAAGAGGCGGCTGATCTTTTCAGGTGCCTTAACCGGGCGAGGAAAGAGGGTAGTCCTGAAGAAGAGCTCAGAAAAACACAGTCAGCTGCGGATGCCCTGGAGAAAATTTTGAAAAGCAAGCTGGACTCCCTGGGACTTTGGCATGGCAATTTTGAAGAACTTTTACACCTGCCTTTACCCCTGGAGGAAACTCTCCGTTCTTTCGAGGAGAATTACAGTAAGATTAAAAACCAGGCAGACGAAGTACAGAAAGCGGTGAAGGAAGAAGAAAAAAGGCTGGCGGATTACCAGGAACAACTGAGCACTGTGGAGTTTGCAGGTGATGTTCCTACGCAAAACAGCCTGGAAGAAGCCAGGAAACACCGCCAGCGTGGCTGGCACCTGGTGCGCCGCGCCTGGCTTGAGGGAGTACGGGACAATGAGGAGGAACGCGCCTTTAGCGGGGAACACCCCCTGGAGCTTGCTTACGAAATAAGTGTCACCAACGCTGACGAAATAGCTGATCGCCTCCGCTATGAGGCAGGCCGTGTGGAGCGTAAAACGATTATCTTAGCAGAGATGAAGAAGTGTCGCGAAAAGATCGAGGTGTTAAAAGGTGAGAAACAATCAGTGGAAAAGCAGAAGCAGGGCTTGGATAATAAATGGATTAAAGCTTGGCAGGAAGCCGGTATCACCCCCCTGACCCCCAGGGAAATGCTTACCTGGCTCAGCCGCTGCCAGGAAATCAAAGATGGAATATACAAGTTAAACGAGTATCGCGATTTAATACTTGAATTAAGGGAAACGATCAAAAAGCACAAGGATGAGATTAGCAGAGAGCTCCAGAAGTTAGGTGAAGCGGTGGCAGGTGAAAAGGAATCCCTGGAAATGCTTATAGATAGGGCGCAGGAGGTATACGATAAATATCAAGAGGCCCATAACCGTTTAAAACGTATTGAGGAAATGTGCAGGGAAATTGAAGAAAACCTGGAAAGGGCCCGACAACAAGAAGACGGTGTAAGGACAGCCCTGGAGAGCTGGGAGCAGAACTGGTCTGCTGCTTTGAGCCAGGCCGGTCTTTCTGCAGGGACAACGGTAGAAGTGGTCACTGCATACTTGGAAAGGCTGCAGAGGTTGTTTGAAATAAAAGAAGAGATTTCACGGGAACAAGCTAAACTGGAGAAAATGAAAAAGTATTCGCGGGAATTTAAATCCAGGGTGCAGGTGCTGCTTGACAGGCTCGCTCCTGAACTGACTGAGATGCCGGTTGACTATGCAGCTTCACAGCTTCAAGCAAGGGTAACAAAGGCGCAGAGGGATAAGGATAAGAGGGAGAGCCTGGAAGAACAGATTACAAAGGTTCAAAAAACATATAACGATGCTTTAAGGGATATTGAAGAGACAAACAACAGCTTAAAAGAACTCATAAAGCAGGCTCGTTGCACAGATGAGTCTCAACTGCCCGGGGTGGAAGAGCGCTCCGAGCGCCTGCAGAAACTCAGGGAAAGCACTAATGAGCTCGAAGAGCATCTTCTTTCCATAGGGGGCGGCCTTTCCCTGGAACAAATTATCGCGGAGGCTGAAGGCGTTAATGCAGATGCACTGACCGCAGAATTAAGCGAGATAGAGCAGAAACTGGAGGAAAATCGTCAGAAACAGGATCATCTTAACCAGGTTTTCGGAGCTACCAGGAAGGAATACGAAGAAAAGATCAAAGGAGCTTCTACCGAAGCATTGGATGCTGCAGAGGAAGCCGAGGGCGTGCTGGAAGAGTTGAGAGCCCAGGCCGAGCAGTATTTTCTGCTGCGACTGGCTTCCATTGTCCTCCGACGTGGCATAGAACGCTACCGCGAAGAAAACCAGAGCCCCGTTATAAAGAAGGCAGGTGAATTTTTTGCCCGCCTGACCCGGGGATCCTTTATTGGGCTCACTGTTGATTTCGATGAGAAGGATAACCCTATACTTCTCGGTCTGCGGGCTAAAAGCAAAAAAGGGGAAAATGAAAACGAAGGTGTCAAAGTTGAGGGGATGAGCGAGGGGACCCTGGACCAGCTTTTTTTATCGCTTCGCCTGGCCAGCCTGGAAAACTACCTGGAGCAAAACGAGCCCCTTCCCTTTATACTGGACGACCTCCTGGTGAATTTCGATGACAAAAGGACAGCTGAAACCCTGCAGGTTTTGGGGGAGTTTGCGGAAAATACGCAGATTCTTTTTTTCACTCACCACGCCAGCCTTGTGGAATTGGCGGAACAAACCATAGCAGGAAGTAACATTATTTATTTGGAATAAATAAATTTTTATCTTAACTATCTACTAATTGTTGTTGACAAAAGTAAATGCCAGTGCTATTGTAAATATAACGAAAATGCTCAATCACATAAACCGATGAGCAAGACGAGTAGGAATGATTTTTTGTATCAGAGAGCCGCTAGCTGGTGAAAATGCGGTTACAAAGGTTGTTCTGAATGGACTTGTGAGGGAAGCCCGAAATCCCTAAGGAAAGTAGGCGCTTACGGGGGTCCTGCCCGTTATCAGTGGGATGTATATGTTGGTATACAAAAAAGAGCGGGCGATTGATCGATTGATCGTCAATTTGGGTGGCACCGCAGAGGCTGGAAAGCTTTTGTCCCTGATTAGGGATGAAAGCTTTTTTTAATTTCCCGATATTTACCGAAAGGAGAGTGGTCGATATGTCCAGAGGAAGATTTGGGATCCATGGCGGACAATACATTCCTGAAACCCTGATGAATGCGGTAATTGAACTGGAGGAATCTTATAATGCCCTCAAGAACAATCCGGAATTTAGAGCGGAACTGGAGAATTTGCTGCATAATTATGCGGGGCGGCCCTCTTTGCTGTATCATGCAGAAAAGATGACCGAGGATCTGGGCGGCGCCAAGATTTATCTTAAACGTGAGGATCTCAACCATACCGGTTCCCACAAAATCAACAATGTACTGGGGCAGGTGCTTCTAGCCAAACGAATGGGCAAAACCCGCGTGATTGCCGAGACCGGTGCTGGGCAGCACGGCGTTGCTACAGCTACGGCTGCTGCGCTGATGGGGTTGGAATGCGAGATATTCATGGGCAAGGAGGATACAGAGCGGCAGGCTCTCAATGTTTTTCGCATGGAGCTTCTGGGGGCGAAGGTGCATGCGGTGACCAGCGGCACACAAACCCTGAAGGATGCAGTCAATGAGACGATGCGTGAATAAAACAGTCCGGTATTAAAACAATCAAGGCCTTGCGTATTGACGACCAGGGGAATTGTGATTTCGAAATCACCGCTCCCCCTCTTGCAGCCCGGGCCCTTGCTAAAACAGGCATAGCGGCTTTGCTGGTGGATGCCTATACCGCTTCCATGCCGGGTGGCACAGGGATAAGGGTTGATCTGTCAACTTATCGGACAATCCAACAGGAGAACACTTTAACGGTGATATTAGCGGGCGGTTTGAATCCCAAAAATATACTGGAAATAATCCGTGAAGTACAACCCTATGCAGTGGATGTCCTAACAGGTGTTGAGGAAAGCCCGGGGCGGAAGGACCCGGGAAAGGTTATGAGCTTTATGCAGAGTGTCCGCAGCCCTTAATAGTATACGTCAGTGGGGGCCCGGATATCATCATGAAAGGCTATAAACCAACGTATTAGAACCACAGAATGAGTATCGAACGGCAGAAAGGTGACAGAGAACTGTCCCCTGTCACCCCTGATTTTGTTACAGTCTGAGATGCGGTATAAGGCATTCCGCATCTCTTTTTTTGCTGAACATGTCAGGCATCTTTCTTTATGTTTTCTTTAATTTCAAATAGGGAGTCATTGATTTTAAAGATGACGATTAACAGCTCACAGTAAATGCGAACCATGAGCGGCCCCAAAACCAGTGTAATTAGGCCGGTTAGTACCTGAAACCCTCCGCCCCAGGAAGAGCTCAAGCCGGAAATAATCATGCCTAAAGCAATAATGACGGAAACGGCCAGGCCAATCCAAAAAATAATTCTAATAATGACAGGGGTAATCATTTTGTCAAACTTTAGGAAGTTGTTGAACATATGTATCCTCCTTGTTCTTAATTAATCTTTTTATAAAGAACTATTAACAGCAAACAAATAGCATCTACCTCCCCCTTTCTTCTGATGCTGAAACATATTTTTGTTACAGCTCTCAGAAAATAAAAATGCCGAATTCTAATTGAATACTTGAATTCGACAGAACCTGCTTATTATTTTATTGCCTCCTTTCCAATACGGGAGATTATATCGTTTCCAATATAACCCTAACGCCTGTAATCCATAGTCACACCTGAGGTGCCTTAGGTATTACAGGTTCGGAGTCCCAAATATATTGTCGATTAGCAGTGATCCCCAGCCTGATGCCCGTAGTTATCATTACCCGTAGTGATCATTAAATGATTTTTTTGCCCTATTTCCAGCAGTCAGGTGAAGTGCTCTTCGGCAATTACGTAAACAGCACCACATAAGATCTGACAAGGAACATATATGGAGAGCAATACGAGAGGTGAAAAAAGGGGAAGTACTGCAATTGCCAGCAGTGCTGTAATATAAACTATAATCTGGCCGCAAGACAATTGAGCCAATAACGATATTCCTGAACACTAGTACAATATAACAGATGCAAAGGATATCTTGTGAAAAATTTGCATCGTAAATAGTTTTTGGTTTGGGGCCATCATTTTCAATCCAATTTATCACCTGGGGTAAATCAAGGGCATAACGGGTTTCGTTGGCCGAGCCATAAAGTTCACCAAAAACACCACACCGGTACCATTGCATTAATTTATTTTTATAACCTATATTATCAATTTTGTCACCTAAAACAGCTAAAATCTCTGCCATTGGGATTAATTGGGTGTTGTAAGGCAGATCGCGGGCGGTATAGATGTAGTTTTCAAAAAGTATTTTAGCAGCTTTTATAAATCCCTGCACTACTGGTTCCCTATATTTTTTATATTCCTGTAGGGATAAATTAAGCATATCTTTTCGTTTGCAGCTAACAGCCGGCAGTTCATCGCCGGGAATATTTTGTTTTGCTCGATTTAATCTATGGTTGTAAGTAGCCAATGCAATGGTCTTCGCTTTCATGCTGGATATAATGTCTAACTTTAAGGCGGAGTAGCCGCTTTTCTTTACTAATACCAGTTACCTTCAGGGGAGCAATATGGCGTAACCCCTGGCTGCCCTCGCTCATTATTTGTCTTGAGAACTGAAGAAAATTTTACAAGATTAGTAAGTTCGCACTCCCAATTCAAAGAAAAGCGTAGTAAGGTGCAAGAATAACAATTGTAGTAATTGCAAAATAAGCATAGAAATTATTGGAAAAAATTGCAGGAAAACAATCTGAAGTTGTCGAAATATCATTTATAAGACTAAATGTTTAATATCTACCAGGTACTAATTAAAAGAAATAGTTAACACTTGAAGAATAATTTTTAAAAAATAAGTTACATGCTACATGAATTAAAGGTGACCAAGTTATGAATGCTGAAGAAAAAGCGCGGCAAAAAATCGACAATCTTCCCGAACTCGCCGGCTGGGAGCTGCAAAGCCTCGACCAGCTTAACCTCGGTGCCGCCTTGGGCGTAGGTGACAGAGAACCGACGAGACCACTGAAATAGCCCAGTTTTATAAAAACTATTTTTTTGTCATCCTGAGCGAAAGCATTGTCATCCTGAGCGAAAGCATTGTCATCCTGAGCGAAAGCATTGTCATCCTGAGCGAAAGCGAAGGATCTTGGTTTTAAGCTGCTTAATAAATTCTTCATTCACTTCGTTCATTCAGAATTACACAATCTGGGACTTTTTTCAGTGGTTTCAACCGTCCCTTGTAATTATGAAAGCAGGGAGGTGGCTTGTTCCAATGAGTATCAACAAAACCAGGGGTTTCCTTTACGCCCTGGCCAGGCTCCTAGGCGACCTCAATGCCATTTCCAGCGGCAGCCCCACGAAGATTGGCAAAAGAGCAGCCCGAAGAGCCGCCGGAAAGGCAGCCGGAAAGGCCCTCCGCAAAATATTCAAGTGATTTTCCAGGAAACATAAAATTTGATGAAAAAATAATGAATTAACCGCTAATAGCGTGAAATTTACCATGCTCAAAATAGAGCATTAATGGTCCATTTACAAGGGGGATTTGTGTGAGTAGTCATTTAACCAAGTTTCAACAGCTTCTGCGCGGACTTTTCCAGTTTGACTGTGCCGATTTGGACTTCGGCATTTACCGGATCATGAATTACAAGCGCGATTTAATCGAACGTTTCATTACGCAAGATTTACCCCAGGCTGTGTCCAGAGAACTGGAAGGGGGAGCTCTA
>JBMNNS010000059.1:0-10754 GCA_050942625.1 Dethiobacteria bacterium | reverse complement strand
GTATACCCTGAACAGTTAAGTGGGGGCATGCAGCAGCGGGTTGGGTTGGCCCGGGCACTGGCAGTTGACCCCGATATTTTGCTGATGGACGAACCTTTTAGTGCCCTTGATCCTTTGATCCGCAAAGAAATGCAGGAGGAATTGATGGAACTGCAGGAAAAGCTTCAAAAAACGATCATCTTTATTACACATGACCTTGATGAAGCCCTAAAATTAGGTGATAGGATTGCAATCATGAAAGACGGACAAGTCGACCAGATTGGCACCCCTGAAGAAATACTAACCCACCCGGCTACCGAATATGTGTCCAATTTTGTAATCGATGTAGACCGTTCTAAAATTATAACGGCAGCAAACATCATGATTCGCCCTACTGCACTTGTGTCGGCCAGTGACGGCCCCCGGGTAGCTTTGCGTAAGATGAAAAAAGAGGCCCTATCCAGTATTTTTGTGGTTGGGGACGATCGCGTTCTTACCGGTATCGTAACGGTTGAGCAGGCTGTGGAGGCCGTAAAAAACAAGGAAACAGATCTAAAACAAATTGTGGAGACAGATATCCCCTTAACGGCGCCGGATACACTCATACAGGATTTGCTTCCAATTGCAGCAACGGCAAAGGTTCCAATTGCAGTAGTCGATGAGAAAAAGAAATTACTGGGGATAATTGTGCGTGTTACCGTGCTTGCCGGCTTGATCGGAGGGGGGGAAAACAATAAAAATGGTGACAGTTATGCTGGATAAATGGACTGATTATCTGGTGATGTACAGACTACCATTACGGGAATGGGCTGACTTTTCGGTTTTTTTTCTCCGTAGTAATTACCGGGATTTTTTTAGATCAATCAGCCGTGTAATTGAAAGCATTGTTGTAAATTTTGAAGCTTTCCTTTCCTTTATTCCGGTAACTTTATTTATACTTGTCTTGGTGTTTATAGCCTGGAAGCTGGTCGGGCGGGGTATGGCCGGCTTTACCCTGGTTGGTTTACTTTTACTGGTGAGCATGAATTTATGGGATGACACCCTGCATACCCTGGCCCTCGTTCTTACAGCCACTTGTATTTCCTTGATTGTTGGGATACCTCTGGGGATTTTAGCTTCACGCCATGATTCAGTGGAAAAAGTACTGCGTCCTGTCCTGGACTTGATGCAGACTATGCCTATTTTCGTCTATCTTTTGCCGGCAGTGATGTTTTTTAGTATTGGTGTGGTACCGGCAATTTTAGCTACAGTGGTTTTTTCCATGCCCCCGGCAATCAGGCTGACTAATCTGGGGATCCGTCAGGTGCCGGTAGAAATGATCGAAGCTGCAGAAGCTTTTGGTTCCACACCTTTTCAGATGCTTGTTAAGGTACAGCTCCCGTTGGCCATGCCGTCCATTATGGCCGGGGTCAACCAATGCATCATGCTGGCTCTATCCATGGCGGTTGTTTCGGCAATGATAGGGGCCAGCGGGTTAGGAAGTATAGTTTATAGGGCTACAACACGTTTACAAATTGGCTCAGGTTTTGAAGGGGGTTTGGGTGTTGTAATTATTGCCATTATTTTAGACCGTATCACACAGTCACTTGGCAAAAAGTCTCCTAAAAGAAAAGGGGCTTAAGGGAAAACAATATTTTAAAAAATGAGGAGGGTAATTCTTGGTAAAAAACAAGAAAGTAATCGGGGTTCTAGCAGTATTGTTGGTTGTAGGATTAATTTTTGTAGGTTGTAGTGAAAATGGGGTAGAGAACGGGGAAACAGAGGGACTTTCCGGGGAAACATCCAAAGGTGTAATCAAACTAGGCTATGTACAGTGGGCCTGTGCAGAAGCTTCAACTCATCTGGCACAAGCAGTAATAATGGATAAATTAGGTTATGATGTTTCGGTTGTTTCTCTTGAGGCTGGAGGGTTATATGCAGGTATGGCTGAGGGCGACATTGATGCTCAGACAACAGCCTGGTTACCAGTAACACATAAGGACTATATGGATCAGTATGGGGATCAGATCGACGATTATGGCAATCTTTATAATGATGCACGCATCGGCCTGGTAGTACCTGAATATGTGGAAATTGATTCCATTGAAGAACTAAATGAATTTGCGGAGAAGTTTGGTGGCCGTATTGTAGGTATTGATGGTGGAGCAGGTATAATGAGAGCTACGGAACAGGCTATTGAAGACTATGGTCTGGAATTGGAGCTTATCGAAAGTAGTGATATGGCCATGACTGCTGCTCTTGCCGATGCTTACATGGAAGAAGAATGGATTGTCGTAACAGGATGGACACCACATTGGAAGTTTGCCAGTTTTGACCTTAAGTTCTTGGAGGATCCTAAAGGGATATATGGCGGTTCGGAAGATATTCGTGTTATGGCACGCCAGGGCCTCGACGAGGATGCCCCTGATGTAGCCAATTTTTTAAAGAACTATTTTCTGGAAGATTACCAGCTCGGTGCTGTAATTGGGGCAATTGCTGAAGGAGCGGAACCACTGGATGCCGCTCGGGACTGGATTGCAGAAAACGAGGATGTAGTGCAGGGCTGGTTACAATAGCTACGCAAAACTTTTTGATTTCTTGACAACGGGCCGTTGTTGTGCTAAAATGGCTTTGGTAATTGTGTTCAACAGATATTATGTTTTTACTGTTTTCACTTTTGGGTTTTAATAAGTGGTGGGTGTAGCTCAGCTGGTTAGAGCGCCAGGTTGTGGCCCTGGAGGCCGTGGGTTCGAGTCCCATCACTCACCCCAAAAAATTCCCAAGGGATAATAGTTAAAATATTGTACGCTGGGGTGTAGCCAAGTGGTAAGGCACGGGCCTTTGGAGTCCGCATTCGTAGGTTCGAAACCTACCACCCCAGCCATTTTATTATCATCAAAATCTTTCTCATTCTTCAAATAAGAAAGCCCGGGTTACCCGGGCTTTTTATTGGCTTTAATTTTTTGATGGTGCGGGCGAAGGGACTTGAACCCTTACGGTTATCCCACAGGATCCTAAATCCTGCGCGTCTGCCAGTTCCGCCACGCCCGCCTGGATATTAATATAACATATTATTTGCTCCTGTTCAACACTTCCCATTCTAGTTTTTTTATCTATTATGCTTGTTAACGGAGGAACAATTGGATACAATAGCATAACAGCGTTATAAAAAGCCCCTCATTAAATTTTGTAAAAAGGGTATTTACTCGGAGAAATAGGTATTATATTCTTACCCTGCGGAGGAGGTAAAAGTGGCCCTTTTTGCCATTAGCGATCTGCATTTATCATTTGGTGTAGAAAAGCCCATGGATATATTTGGTAAAAAATGGGAAGGACATCATTTCAAAATTAAGGAAAACTGGCAAAAAGTTGTTAGATCCCATGACACCGTTATTTTAGGGGGAGACTTATCCTGGGCCCTAAAATTGAAAGAAGCTGACAGGGATTTTGATTTTGTTGATCGTCTCCCTGGAACAAAGGTCCTTTTTAAAGGTAACCACGATTATTGGTGGCAAAGTTATGCCAAGGTCAAAAAGGCCTTGCCCAAAAGTATTTATGCTGTCCAGAACAACTTTTTTGTTTACGAAAGCGATATTGCCCTTTGTGGGACACGCGGTTGGACATTTCCTGAGGGGAACAAAGCGGAGGATAAAAAGATATATCGGCGTGAACTTATTCGCCTGGAGCTTTCCTTGAATGAAGCCTACCAACAGGGGTTGAGAAAATATGTGGTTACCTTACATTATCCACCTATTACCGCCTCTGGGGAAGAATCTGACTTTGTCGAAATTATGAAAAAGTATGGGGTTAAGATCTGTATTTATGGCCACTTGCATGGTGCAGACCATGAAAAAGCTTTCATGGGGGAAAGGGATGGTATTCACTACTATTTTACTTCCAGCGACTATTTAGATTTTACTCCTTTGGGAGTTAATTTGGATGTTTTCGGATGACAAAAGGTATCACAGGTTACAAAATCATGAAATATTCCATTTTAGAGAGGAGAAAAAGAAATGAGGAAAGGTTTTAAACTATTTGTAATCCTTCTTGTTGCTCTAATAATATCAAGTTTTTTAGGTGGTTGTGTAAGCGGCCCTGCTTCTGAAAAAGATGTTCTTGCCAGGGTATGGGAGGAAAATATCAAACGGGCAGATTTAGAAGAATTTAAAAAAGTGATCTATTTATTAATGCCGGAAGCAGAAGAATTTTATAGCGGTGACAACCTGGAAAATCTGGAAAAAGAAATATTGTCATTTTTAATTGAAACGAAAGTATTGCAGCGAGAAATAAAGAATTTGGGTCTTGCTATTCAAGAGGATGAAGTTGAAAAAGGCATGTTGCAGATCCAGGAGGAATTGATTGCCCATGTTTATGAAACAAAAGAAAAATATGAGGATCGCCTTGTTGAGCTTGAATTAGGTGGGGAGCAACTACAGGTGCTTTCGCTTGACAATCATGTAAGGGATCTTCTTTATGAACGGGTTAGTTCTGGTATTACCGAAGAGGATGTAAGGCAATTTGCAGAGGAAAACCCTCACTTTTTAGAAAGCCCAGCATCTGCCAATATATACCATATCTTATTGGAAGATGAAGAGGAGGCTAAAAAGGTCCATCAACTGCTTATGGAGGGAGCGGACTTTATGGAGACGGGGAAAAAATATTCCCTGGATGAACATGTAGACCTCGGGCGTGTAGGTTCGCAGGATATGTATGATGCTGACTTCCTGGAGGCAGCCTTTAAATTAGAGTCAGGAGAGATCAGTTTACCTGTGAAAACAGTTTTTGGATATCATATCATTATGATCACTGAAAAAGAGGAGGCCAGGAAACTTCCCTTTGAAGAAGTGAAGGAAGAACTTGCAGATTATAAAAAAAGAGCTGCTTACGAAGAATACCTTCAGAAGCTGATTATGGAGGCAGAGGTGGAAACTCTTCTCGGTCAGTAATGAATAAAACCCCTTCTTTAGTTAAATAATATGATAAATAATATCTATATTACTTCATGCAGGAAAAGGAGGGAAACAATGAAAGCAACAGGCATTGTGCGTAGAATAGATGACCTAGGCAGGGTAGTCATCCCCAAAGAAATTAGAAGGACTTTAAGAATTAGGGAGGGGGATCCCCTGGAAATATTTGTTGACCGGGACGGAGAGGTAATTTTGAAAAAATATTCCCCAATCGGGGAATTGGGGGATTTTGCCCAGGAATATGCTGACTCTTTGCACGAATCAATGGGGCATATTTCTTGTATAGCTGATAGGGATACAATCATAGCTGTTTCTGGTGCTCCTAAAAAGGAGTTTTTTAACCGCCCCCTTAGCACTGCTGTTGAAAAGGTTATGGAAACCCGAAAAAGTGTTCTTATCAACGATACTTCCCAACATGAATATTACAAGGATGCTGATGAAGAAACCCAATCAAAGTTTTATGCTGAGGTTATTGCTCCAATTATTACAGAAGGTGATCCCATAGGCGCTGTTATTATGGGCACGAGGGAAAAGGATGTTAAGCTTGGGGATTTAGAACTTAAATTAGTTGAAACAGCTTCAGGCTTTCTGGCTAAACAAATGGAACAATAAGGAATTTAATATTATTTTCCATTAATTCTGCGGGTGAATAATAGTTGGCCTTACCAAGATATTTTTAAAATGTATGGATGATTCTAAAAAATACGTTCAAAAAGTAGTAACGTTAAATCTGTTACTGCTTTTTTTATAGGGCAGTTATGATATAATGGGGGAAGTTTCAAGAGGGGGAAATGGACACATTGTCTAGGGGACAGTCCTTCATAAAAGGAGCTTTAATTCTTACAATAGCCGGGCTTAGTGTCAAATTTATTGGGGCTGGCTTGCGCATTTTTTTGGCAGCGGTTATGGGGGATGAAGGTATTGGTCTTTACCAGATGGCTTACCCCATCTATACGACGCTACTGGCAGTTTCTACAGCGGGTATCCCAATAGCTGTGTCCAAATTAGTGGCAGAAAATCTGGCACATAACGATTACCGGGGGGCTTACCGAGTTTTTAAGGCTGCTTTAACTATTTTAACGCTTATGGGGGCCGGGTTTTCTTTATTATTGTATTTTGGAGCAGATTTTTTTGTGCGTACTATTGTTAAGGATCCACGTGCTTATTACCCCCTGGTCAGCATTTCGCCTGCCATTTTTATTGTGACAATTATGTCTGCTTTCCGGGGCTTTTTTCAGGGGCAGCAAGAAATGACGCCCACCGCCATTTCACAGGTGCTGGAACAAATCGGCAGGGTAGCTGCTGTCATCATCCTTGTTTACCTTCTCATACCTTTTGGGTTGGAGTATGCTGCGGCCGGAGCTGCATTTGGCGCTGTTGTAGGTGCTGTCCTCTCGTTGGCCGTTTTACTTTTTATTTTCTTTCGCAGTAGAAAAAAGTTTACCAGACTGATGGAAAAACAGATTATTCTACGGGACTTTAGTTCGCTGCAAATAGTTTACCGTATTGCAGCCCTCTCTATACCCATTACTCTTGGAAGTCTTGTTATCCCCTTGATCAATCTTCTGGATCTGAGCATAGTTCCCCTGCGGCTAAGTGAAGCGGGTTATTCAGTTATAGAGGCTACTGCACTTTATGGACAACTAACGGGCATGGCAAATTCCCTTGTCCAGTTTCCCATCATATTGACCATGGCACTGTCTATGAGTCTCGTTCCGGCTATTTCAGAGGCAAAAGCTTTAAACAACCAGACCTTGATTAGGAACAGAACGGATCTGGCCCTGCGCATCACCCTTTTTGTCAGTATTCCCTCCGCTTTTGGCCTTTTGGTATTGGCCAAGCCAATTACTTCGGTCCTTTTCCATAATACAGAAGCAGCTTATCCTCTTTCCATACTTTCCTTTAGCGTTATCTTTTTATCCCTTTATACGGCCTCCTCCGGAATTCTTCAGGGTTTGGGGCATACAATCGAGCCGGTTATCAATATGTTTTTAGGAGCTGTTTTAAAATTTATCGTGAGCTGGTTTTTAACTGCTAGACCGGATCTCAATGTTGGGGGGGCTGCCCTTTCCACAGTTTTGGGGTTTATGCTAGCCTCTATCTTAAATTTGCATAAGGTTGGCCTTCTCGCCGGCTGGCGTTTAAAAAGCATGGATCACCTGTTAAAACCTTTTATAGCTGCACTCCTTATGGCCTGGAGTGTTTATGTGGCTTATGGACGTGCCTTCAATTATTCAATTATCTTTTTTTCAGAACGGCTGGCTCAGCTTGCTGCTTTATCCCTGGCTATTTTGGTCGGTGTCTTTGTCTTTTTTGCGGTTTTGCTATTGCTTGGAGGCCTGCGTGAAAGTGATCTAAGGATCATTCCGGGCCTTGGCCCTTTTCTTATAAAAATTACGCGTGGTTTTAAACTGATCAGGAAAGGATAGTGCAGGTTGTTATGGATACGTTATTTATCATTACCCTCGGCAATGGCAGTGTTGATTCACTGCAGGAAGTGCAATGGGATGAACTTGCCGGTGTTAAAACTTGTGTAGCCCACGTCCTCCCTTCCTACCTGGTAGAACGTTTGCAAAAAAAGGGCTTGCCGGTTATTAATATTGAAGAAAGCTTACAAAACCTGGATGGTTCTTCCTGGCAGGATTTACGCAATGGGATCTCCTCCTTTATCTTGGATATACTGCAAAAGGAAGGTATGTTAGCCTACATTATTCCGGGAAAACCATGGTTTGTGGCAGGTATAATCAATAGCCTTTCCCGGAAACAGAAGCAAAATAGTTTTTGTATGAAAGAAGTAAATTGTAATTATGGCCACGATACATGGGGCGTTATCATGGACTTTTTAAGGAAAAGGGCGGGGGCATCCCTTCCTCCCAATGGGGTTTCCTTTATTGATGCTTATTCCCTTGACAGGTTGCGGGAACCACCACGCGGTGAACTTATTATTTCCTCTTTCTGTAGTGAAAAACTAACTCCTAAGGTTCGGGTAGAACTGTTAAAAATATATCCCCCTGAACAAAAGGTAAACATCCTGCAATTTAACAGAAAGGGCGAACCCTTTCTATTGAATTGCAGGCCGCTTGCTGAAATAGAAAAGAACTCAGGGCTACACGCCTGGACTTTTTTACATTTGCCCCCTTCTGAGTATTGTGGACTTGGAGACTTAGCTAGTTTACTGGGCGTGTTGCGTGCACCGGACGGATGCCCCTGGGACAGAAAGCAAAACCATAAAACCCTAAAACCTTATCTCATTGAAGAAACTTATGAGGTGGTGGATGCTATTGACGGTGGGGATCCCCTCGGACTATGTGAGGAACTTGGAGATCTGCTGCTGCAAATTGTTTTTCACAGTAGCATTGCCGCCGAAAAAGGGGATTTTAATCTTTGGCAGGTAATAGAGGGTATCACAAAGAAAATGAAACGGCGCCATCCCCACGTGTTCGGGGACGAAAAAATAGCAACCGCTGGAGAAGTCAGCACTCTATGGCAAAGGATTAAGGGACAAGAAAGGAAAAAAGGAAATAATAAGAATGGCAGGTTATCCGTTCCTAAAGGGTTGCCGGCTTTAATGAAGGCCCAAAAGATGCAGAAAAGGGCCGCTGATGTTGGTTTTGACTGGCCGGATATAAAGGGGGCTTTGGAAAAATTTTCGGAAGAAATTAAGGAGTTTTACAATGCCTACGAGTCCCAGGATCAGGAGAAGATTGAGGAGGAACTTGGCGATTTGTTTTTTGCCCTTGTAAATGTTGCACGTTTTCTAGGGGTGGAATCTGAATTTGCTCTTAACCAGTGCTTGGACAAATTTAAAAACCGCTTTAGTTATATCGAAAAGCAGGTGGAGCGCAACGGGAATGACTTTTCCAACTTTTCATTAGAGGAGCTGGATCGCTGGTGGGACGAAGCAAAACTAAAAGAGAAAACAGGGGATCTTTAGCACTTTCGCCGTAACCGTCCCCGTGGCTTCGTTTTTATTTCCTTTTTTTCTTACCTTCGCAGTATTCTCCCAGCAAAAAAGGGCAACCTAAAAATAATAGTTTGCTAAAAAAGGGTTGGGAGGTATTGTATTTGTCCTGCAAAAAATTGATCTTCAAAACTACCTTAATAGCTTTAAGTGCCTGCATTTTTATTTTCCTGGTGGGTGGTTGCCGCCTGCTAACGCCGGAGGAACCTTTCAAGCAAGGAAGTGAAACAGGGCTACCTTTACCTCCGGAAATAGCCCAGGGGGAAAGAAAAGAACCCATTATTTCCGTTTATGTGGCTGAGGAAGGAAAAATAGAACAAATGGGTATTGAAGAATATCTTGAAGGTGTTGTTGCCGGTGAAATGGATCCCAATTGGCCATTGGAGGCACTGGCGGCACAGGCAATTGTAGCCCGGACCTTTACACTACAAAAAATTGTGGAATCGGGAGGGGTGCCAAAAAGAAATGCCCATGCTTCCACGGACATAGAAGAATTTCAGGCCTACAACGCCGGAGAAATTAATGATAAAGTAAAAAAGGCAGTAAACATGACCAGGGGCAAAGTTGTTCGCCATAAAAATGAATTTGCCAAGACCTGGTTTCACGCTTATGCGGGGCCCCGGACAGCTCTTGCAGATGAAGGGCTGGCTTATAAGGAAAACCCGCCCTACATACAAATCGTAGAAAGCCCGGGGAAAAACATAGTTCCTTCCGAAGAAGGCCAATGGCACCACAGCTTTACTCTCGATGAAGTAAGGGAAGCTGTACGGGAGGCCACTGGAAATGATCCTGGTGTCATCCAGAATGCGGAGATAAAAAGTAAAGGGCCTTCCGGAAGAGCTACTTCTATTAAAATAAATGATCAGATTATGTCGGCTCCAGAATTCCGTTTAGCCCTGGGGAGTACGGAAATGCGTTCCACCTATTTAACGGATATTAACATAGAAAATGGATGTTTAAACCTTTCCGGGGAGGGTTATGGGCATGGGGTTGGACTCTGCCAGTGGGGGGCCCGTGCTTTGGCCGAACAAAAAAAATCTCCGGAAGAAATAATCAATTATTTTTATAAAAATATTAACATCGTGAAGCTATGGGACTAGGGTATTAAAATTTACTGCCCTGGTAGTATTGTTTAGAATAATACAATTTTTCTATGGCTTTAAATAGTGCCTGAACTTTTAATATGTTCCAGGCATATTTTATTTACAGCCATTATATATATTTGAATAAGGGAAGAGGGAGGTTAAGATGGAAGATAGATTTGCTTCCAAACAACAACAAGGACATCACCGGCTGGTTATTGATAACCGTGAAAAAATTGATATTTCAGGAGTCATTCACGTTGATAGCTTTGATGACCAGGAAATAATTTTAGAAACCGAACAAGGTTTACTTGCTATGCGTGGTGAAGATTTGCATATTAAGCATTTGAATCTGGAGCAAGGGGAGCTGGTTGTAGAGGGATATTTATTGGAGTTGGCTTATTCAGAAGAAAGAGGGTTTATGAAAAGGGATCGTGGAAAAAATTTTTTCGAGCGTTTGTTTAAATAATGTGGGAAATGAGCATAGAACAACAGTTGGTTGTCTTTTTACTTCTTTTGCTGCTAGGGTTTCTTTCCGGTTTGCTGTTTGATGTTCTAAGGGCATGTGGTAAGGGGGTTGGGCTTTCCAAATATACTGTTTTTTTAACCGACCTTGTGTTTTGTCTTATTTTTACCCTTGTAGTTTTTCAAATCCTGTATGTGTTTAACTGGGGAGAAGTGCGGTTTTATATTTTTTTTGCTATTATTATGGGACTTATTTTTTATTATGTTTTTTGCAGTCGCTTTGTTTATAATAGATTAAGGTTATTTTTTAAAATACTTCAT
>JBMNNS010000058.1:0-10803 GCA_050942625.1 Dethiobacteria bacterium | reverse complement strand
ACCTTCAGGCGCACGTCGCGGAAGGCTTGCTGCATGATTTTGTTTTTGGAAACGGCAAACCAGATCATCACCGGCACCACCGGGAAAATGAGCAAGGCCAGCTGCCAGTGGATCGTCAGCATAATAACGAAGGAACCAATCAGCGTTACCGTGGCAATAAAAAGATCCTCGGGGCCATGGTGGGCCAGCTCCGAAATTTCGTTTAAGTCGTTTACCAGCCGTGACATGATATGCCCGGTTTTAGTATTGTCAAAATAGCGGAATGAAAGCTTCTGAATGTGCTCAAACATATCCTGGCGCATGTCATATTCGATGCGCACACCAAGGACATGTCCCCAATAATCAACGATATACTGCAGGAAGGCCCGCAGCAAGTAGAGCACCAGCAGGCCGGAGCAGATCCAGTAAAAAAGCGTCAGATCCTGCTGCGGCAGGACCCTATCAATGATCCACTGCACCGCCATCGGAAAAACCAGGTCCAGCCCAGCCATGGCAAAAGCACAGCTAAAGTCAAGTAAAAACAAAGGCATATGAGGCCGGTAGTATTTAAAAAAACGTTTTATCAACACATTTTGCTCCTTTTTCAATAATTTATACCATCAGTATTGTATCAAGCCTTTTGCCAACAAACAATGGTTGATCTCCTCCTTTTTCTAATCTATAATTAAAGCAGTTGACCACCAATATTAATTCGTAGCACGGAAGGACGGAGAAAAAAATGCCAATTACAGAATTATTATCGCGCAATGCTGCGTTATATGGAGAGGAAAAGTGTTTAACAGAGATTAATATGGAGCTTCAGGACAGGGACAATGTCACTTGGTTGGAATACGAGCTTATTGAAAACAACCCTGCTGGGGAATATCGTCGGGAAATAACCTGGAGCGTTTTTGATGAAAAAGCCAACCGCTTTGCCAACTTGCTTCTCAAAAGGGGCATTAAAAAAGGTGATAAAGTAGCCCTTCTTTTAATGAATTGTCTGGAATGGCTGCCGATTTATTTTGGAATCTTAAAAGCCGGAGCCATCGCCGTTCCCCTAAATTTCCGTTATACGGCAGAGGAAATTAAATATTGCCTGGATCTTTCCGATAGTTCCGCCCTCATTTTTGGACCAGAGTTTACCGATCGTCTGGAATCAATCTACAGGCAGGTTCCCAAAGTAAAAACGCTTTTTTATGCCGGAGAAAACCGTCCGCCTTTTGCGGAAAGTTATGACCGCCTTACAGCTAATTGCTCATCACAGGCCCCACCGATTAACCTTACTGATGAGGATGAAGCAGCCATCTATTTTTCCTCAGGGACCACAGGTTTTCCCAAGGCAATTTTGCATACACATGGTAGCCTCATGTCATCGGCCTATACTGAACTGGCTCATCATGGACAAACTCGTACGGACAACTTTCTATGCATTCCTCCGCTGTACCATACCGGGGCTAAAATGCATTGGTTCGGTAGTTTGTTGTCCGGCAGCAAGGCTGTTTTACTGCGAGGGGTAAAACCAGAATGGATCTTAAAAACCGTTTCAGAGGAGCAGATCACCATCGTTTGGCTTCTAGTTCCATGGGCACAAGATATTCTGGATGCCATCGAAAGCGGAGAGGTAAATCTTAAGGACTATGAGCTAACCCAATGGAGGCTGATGCACATCGGCGCCCAGCCTGTCCCGCCCAGCCTCATCCACCGCTGGAAAAAATATTTTCCTGACCACCTTTATGATACAAACTATGGCCTCACAGAATCTATCGGCCCTGGCTGTGTGCATTTGGGCATAGAGAACATTCATAAAGTAGGTGCGATAGGTGTCCCAGGCCATAATTGGGAAGTAAGAATTGTTGATCAGTCGGGCTCCACCTTGAATAATGGAGATGTAGGAGAGCTGCTGGTGAAAGGGCCAGGCATTATGAAATGCTATTACAATGATCCTAAAGCAACCGCGGAAGTAATCAAGGATGGCTGGCTCTATACAGGGGATATGGCCCGCATGGACAAAGATGGTTTTATTTATTTAGTTGATCGTAAAAAGGATGTCATCATCAGTGGAGGGGAAAATCTCTATCCGGTGCAGATTGAGGATTTTCTGCGCACCCATGAAATGATCAAGGATGTAGCTGTAATTGGGCTGCCAGATAAACGTCTGGGGGAAATTGCCGCCGCCATCATAGAACTAAAACCAGGGTGCAGTTGCAGTAAAGAAGCAATTAAGGATTTCTGTGCCCCGTTGCCACGCTACAAACGCCCCCGGGCCATTATTTTCGATAAGGTCCCGCGCAACCCTACCGGTAAAATAGAAAAACCCCTGCTACGGAAAAAATACGGGGCGACCAATCTGGTTGCTGCCCAAACGAGCAGCTAACCCTGAAAAAGGTGATAAGAGAACCGTCAAGACCACTGAAAAAGCCGGTTTTACAAAAAACTGCCGCTATTGTCATCCTGAGCGATAGCATTATCATCCTGAGCGATAGCATTATCATCCTGAGCGATAGCATTATCATCCTGAGCGATAGCATTGTCATCCTGAGCGATAGCATTGTCATCCTGAGCGATAGCATTGTCATCCTGAGCGATAGCATTGTCATCCTGAGCGATAGCGAAGGATCTTGGTTTTAAGCTGCTTAATAGCTTCTTCATTCACTTCGTTCATTCAGAATGACACAGTTTGAGGCTTTTTCAGTGGTCTCGAACCTTTCCCTGTCACCTCAAAATACGGATTGGGGGAAACCGACCATGAAAGAAATTCATTTGAATATGCACCGACAAACCATCAAGCTTGGCTTGATGAAAATTGTGCATGACTTTTTTCCGGAGGAGGACCTAAAGGCTGCCTATTCCATTCAAGATGGGGTTTTTTGCCGTCTGGCCAACTCCCTTATTTCAAAACGAGAAATCAAACTTATTGAGAGCAGACTTCAAGATTGGGTAAGAAGCGGGCGCCCTATTGCCTTTCTTTACCATAAGGACGGTTATTATCATTATGAAATTGAAGGGAAAGTCTTTAAGTCGGTCTATCCTGCCGGAAGCCGCCCCAGGCTGACAGAACCCTTTCGCCTTGTCCCCTTTTCCACAGGTTTTATCGTCGACTTTTCCGTGACGAGAAGGGGGAAAGAAAAAGAGCTGGTCCTGCCGGAAAAGTTGGCAGCAACCTATGAAATGCGGCAACGCTGGCTGCAAAATATTAATATGGAACTGGTCTCCGACATCAACTATTACATTGCTTCTGGAAAAGCCATGGAGCTGATCAATATTTCAGAGGCCCTTCATGAAAAGGAGATTTCCCAAATTGCCGACACAATCTATAATGAGCGCCGGGCTATACGTATAATACTCATTTCCGGGCCTTCTTCCTCCGGCAAAACAACTTTTACCCAGAGGCTTTCCACGCAGCTGCGGGTAAACGGGCTGAGGCCCGTTTGGCTTTCTTTGGACAACTATTATGTAAACCGTGAGGATACCCCCCTTGATAAAACGGGGAAATACGACTTTGAAACCATCAATGCCCTGGACCTTAAATACCTGCAGAAACAAATCATGCAGCTGCTCAATGAGGAGGTTGTCGAAACACCCATTTTTGATTTCAGAACAGGAAAAAGGTTGAAGGAAACAATACCCCTGGAACTGGGGCCTTCCGATGTTTTGCTGTTAGAGGGGATCCATGCCCTGAATCCAAAACTTTTGCCGAATATCAAAAAAAATACCCTTTTTAAAATATACCTTAGCGCCCTTTTCCAACTGAATATTGACCTGGCAAACCGGGTTTCTACAACAGATGTCAGGTTCATTCGCAGGCTTATCAGGGGCTACCACTTCAGGGGACACAGTCTTGAAGATATAATAGAGATGTGGCCCAATGTGCGCCAGGCGGAAACCGAAAAAATCTTCGTCTTCACCGAAGAATCCGACGTCATGTTTAACTCCAGTTTGATCTATGAAATGAACGCCCAGAGACCCTACGCCGAAGCCCTTCTACATAAAATTAAAGACGACAGCCCCCATGCGGAGATGAGGGATCGTTTCCTTTCTCTCCTCTCCTTTTTCCAACCCATAGACAGCTCTAAAATCCCCCTGAACTCCATTTTACGCGAATTTATCGGCGGAAGTATTTATTGCAGCTAAAAATAGCCAAGTGTCAGGGGAAGTTTCGAGACTACTGAAAAAGTCCTGAACCCTGTCATTCTGAATGAACGAAGTGAATGAAGAATCTATTAAGCAGCTTAAAACCAAGATCCTTCGCTATAGCTCAGGATGACAATGCTATAACTCAGGATGACAATGCTATAGCTCAGGATGACAATGCTATAGCTCAGGATGACAATAGCGGCAGTATTTTATTTAAACCGTCTTTTTAGTGGTTTCAAACCGTCCCCCTATCACGTAAAAAAGGGCTGCGCCTGATCAACATGGCGCAGCCCTTTTGGGGGAGGGATTAGGATCTTACACCAGCGGGTATGCTGGCTTGAGAGTTGATTAATGCCTGTGCATTTTGTATATCCATCTGGATCTGCCGGTTTACGTCATGGGGTATATAATAACCCTTGTTTATCATATAATTAGATACCCCATCGTGAAACTCTATGGCACTGTTTAAATGTTTTTTGAGTATATTCTTTACCTCACTCGAGGCCGTTTCTGTTAAGGCATAAGCGTAGTTTCGCACTGCTGACTTTGCGCCTATTAACAACTCAGTAGCAATAAACTGATCGGTTTGATTTTGATTTAAATTCATAATGCTGTCTCCTTGTCATCATTTTTCTATTGCATTGTTCCTTGCAGTAATCCTTGTAATTCCTGAATCTGTGTACGGGTGTTGGTAATATCCTGGTTAAGTAAGCCCCTGAGCTGGGCATCCTGCACCTGGTTTTGCATCATTGCAGCTTTAAAAGCGCAGGCAGTCTTAAAGGTCAATAACTCGTGCAGTTCCATTTTTTCATGGACTGCCATGTTTTGGGTATATGCCATCATTTTCCCTCCCTTCATAGAAATATGGTTAAACTCTGGAGAGTTCCTGAGTTTTGGTTCTTCCTAATGTAGTATTGTCCACTTTGCGATCTCTCAATGCCTCTACCGGGTGTGGTCCAACTTCGCTACGGTAATCTATACCCTTCATCTCCTGATGCCGGTCAATTACCAGGTGGCTGGCCACAGAATTGACATCATGGTTTATCTTATCCTGATACATAAAAAATGGGTGCGTTGCTGGCAGGTCGTGGACGTCCTTTACTTTTTCTTTATCCAGGGTAAATTCAATCTGCTCACCGAGAATTTTGCGCACATAATCACGCGTATCGTGGAACTGCAGCAGTTTGGGAAAAGGCCCGGGTACAAATTGCTCCCACTGCTTGTTCTCATATTTGGCCAAAAGCTCGGCCGCTTTGTGCAGATGGGTAATCTCCTGGTAGAGGTGCTTTTCCCAAATCCCTTTCACGTGGGGATCTTTTTCATCCTGGTAGAAGGAGTAATATAGATAGCACTCGTTGTACTCGTGCAGTAAGAGGTTCTCCAGCCAGGTAGCATTGGGGTCGAGTAGTGAACCGTACTCGCTTACGTGCTGTTCTTCAATCATGCCGATTTCCATGTAGAGCTGACGTCCAAGGTCATTGTAATATGTGTTGCCAATGTTCATATAAAAATTCATCGTCTGCTGTTCTGCGGCCAATATGGTCAAGATATTCAGTTTAGTGCGAATATCTGCAGTCTTGAAATCTGTATAACCCCTTACATCATCTTTTGGATAACGGTGTTCGGCAATGGTAGGCCTACCCGGAATAATTTCCAGATAATTTTTAACGAGCTGGTGTGCGGGAATGTTATGGTCGAGGTCCATTAAATTAGCGTAACGATAAAGGTGATCAAAGTCTTCCAGAAGGGCAAAATCCAGTGTTTCCTTTACATATGGATCGGGTTCGTTTTGGGCCAGCCAGGCCGTTAGATCCACGGCCACATGTTCATAGCTAATCGTATTTTCCAGTTGTGTTTCATCAATAGGTTTCAGCCAATTGATATGTTTCTGCTGTTGCTGTTCGATACGCCTGGTCATGGCCAGTTCACGCCGCAGGTTGTTGTCGTTACAGTTGCGGTGAAACTGGTGTGAGAAAAAAGCCGCTTCCACTTCAATACCATTCATGAGAATTATACGAACTTTTGTGTAGGGATCAACGTCTTGCTTAGAATACGGTTGAGGATACATGGTTTTCCAGTCCATAAAGCTGTCGTTTAGTGGTGTCCCTTTTTCTTCAAATGGATTAAACAATCAAGAATCCTCCTATCTTTTATTTTTTATTATGCCGCAGTTTTTGCAAGGTATACAGAAGCTTTAGCAACTACATCTAATCTGGCCGGCTCTACAAATAAAGGTGACACGGTGACAGGGACGGTTCTCTGTCACCTATGTCCTGCATATCTTGAATATTCGGACGTATTATGATGTAATTGATTAAAAAGGGATTTGATCCCAAAAAGACGGAGGTGCTGACAATGCAGGAAGTTCATGATTTATTAAAAAAATGCCAGACCTATTTTATCGCCACGGTAGATGGTGACCAGCCAAGAGTCCGGCCTTTCGCCACAGTGAATATTTTTGAGAATAAGCTGTATTTCCAAACCGGTAAGGTTAAAAATGTCTCCAAACAGATCATGGCTAATCCAAAAATTGAGATCTGTGGTCTGTTGGATAGCGAAAAGTGGATTCGCGTGGAAGCCGTTGCTGTTGAAGACGACAGAGTGGAACCCAGACAAGCTATGCTGGATGTCTACCCCATGCTTAAGTCCCGCTATGGCCCCGACGACGGCAATAACCAGGTCTTTTATCTTACCAATGCGACTGCTACCATATACTCTTTTACCGAAGAGCCAAGAGTGATTAAGTTTGGTTGACATACTCCCCGTGCCTGAAGACAAGGGATTCTAATATCATCTAAGAGCGCCTGCCGGAGCAGGAGGTGACAGAGAACCGTCCTCTGTCACCTGTGTCACCTGTCACCTGCCTTATTTTTAAAATGTTGCAGGTTTATGGGCTTTTATAAGCGAATTATAAGAATATATATCGGGATATAATAAATGAGATGGTTTTTATGATGACAGATACAAGACAGCCTCTTTTCGAGCAAATACCGGAAAATTTTTTTTCCGTGCTGGCCGGCCCTTTGAAGGAACTTCATGCGGGGCTTCTTTTTCTGGTATACGACCAGTACCGCCGCACCATTTATACGCTTCCCAGGGAAACGGTAATTGATCTTTTCTGCGAATACCTGGAAAGTAATGAGCTGCAGCAGTGGCCGGAGGAAGAAGGTGATGAGCAGCTGCCGGAGCAAAGTGTCCGGGAGAGGGCCAATCTTCTCTTCCGCAAGCTGGTCGATGCCGGCTGGTTAAACCAGGAACAGCATTATGACTATTCCTTTAAGGTTTCCGTGCCCGATTACGCCCTGGCTATGATGGAAACGCTGGAAAAAATCTGCACGGGCTACCGGATGGAATTTCAGGGCAAAGTGCTCAGCATCTACCAGAACCTGACCGGAGATGAAGGAATGTCCTACGTCGCTCTTCAGCAAGCGGCGGAGTATACGGCCGAGCTTATCGACGGTTTAAAACGCCTCAGCCACAGTATTAAGGGTTATACGGAGAAGCTTTTAAAAAAGAAGGATCCCCACGAAATAATGAGCCATATTTTTGATGAATACCATGCTCAGGTTCTGGGCGAGCAGTACTATCGCCTGAAGACATCGGAACATATCTCCAAGTACCGCATCGGGATACTCTCCCGGGTAAGGGAATGGCAATCCAACCGGCCCGATATCCTTAGCCAGGCAGCCCGGATGGTGGAGGAGCGCCAGGCAGCAGACCGCCTGATTGCGGAAAACACCCTTTATGACTGGCTGGAATTTATCGAGGAGTCTTTCCGGCACATGGATGAACTGCTGGAGGAGATCGACCGCCGCAATGTGCAGTATGCCCGTTCTGCTGTGGAAAAATTGCGCTTTCAGCTGCAGCAGGGCCGGGGCGTGGAACAACATCTGGCCACGGTGCTGCGTGAGCTGGCCCATTGTGCCCGGGAGTACGGAGAATACGATGAAGCTCCTTCCAGGATCATAAAGCTGCTCAAGCTATTTCGCCAGGAAACAATTGACGAATACAGTATCAAGACCCCGGCACGGCAATCCCGGGAACACCATCCACAGCCACTAAAGCCGGTAGAAGTGTCAAAGGAGACACGTCTTTCCAAACTAGAGAGGTTCCGCAGGCGAGTGCAGGATGAGATTACTGTGGAGGAGATTAACCGCTATGTTCTGGAATTGATGCAGGAAAAAAAGCAGCTTCCCCTGAGCGAAGTGCCCATGCATACCCGCGAGCAATGGATAAAACTGATCTATATCCTCCTTTTCAGCCGCTCGCGCCGTGCCCACTTTCTTCTTGGCGGTGAACGGGGCAAAGCCGTCAGCCTGCTTGACGGCTTGGTAGAGGTTCCCGCCCTGGTTTTGCAGCGTAAGGAGGCCTGAGCAATGTCTAGTTTCGAAGAACTGCATACAGAACTTAGCGACAAAGAAAAACAATTCTTCAGCGAAACGGTGAACCTGCTCCTGGCCAGGGCCTACCTGGTTTACGAACGGAGAGAGGACCGCCACCACTACCGCTTTGTGGAAAAACACCTGGAACTTTTCCGCCGTTACCTAGAAATAGCTCGCTGGAGCATTCACCTGGTCAAACAGTACGGGGTTATCCAATGCTATAACATGGACGAGCGTAACAGGCGCAACTTCACCCTGCAGGAAACCATCTTCCTCTTTATTTTGCGCCTTCTTTACGATGAAAAGCGCCGGGATCTGCGCCTCACCCAGCAGGTACTGATCACGGGGCAGGAGATACAGGAAAAATATCTGGCACTACAGATCAAAAACAGGCTCCCCGCCAGGGAAGTCATGCAGCGGATTTTAAAGCTGTTTAGCTCCTTCTCCCTGCTGGATTTGAAACGGGGACACTGGAGGGAACCCGATGCGGTTTATGAACTCTACCCTTCCCTTCTGCTTGTTCTGAATACCGGTGATCTGGAGAGTCTGGCCGACTGGCTGAAGGAGAGAGCCGATACAGCCGGAACTAGAATAGATATGGATGACGGCAGCAGCGCCCTGGAAACAGAAATAGATAGCATTGATGATGATCCCGATGAAGAAAGCGAAGAAGAAATACAATAAGGCGGGAAAAACCGAGAAATAGAAACTTAATAAAGCGTTAGAATCCCGAAATTTGGAAAGATACTTCCCCGTAAACAAAAAGTTTTGCAGGAAAATAGAATGGACTTATGGAGGCCCCTATGCGACTTCTGACGAAGGTGAAACTCATTAACTGGCATTTTTTTACAAATGAAACAATTGTTATTGACGGCAGCACGCTCATTACGGGCGATAACGGGTCCGGGAAGTCGACCCTTGTGGATGCGATCCAGGTCGCCATCGTGGCCAATCTGAAAAAAGTCCGTTTTAATTCCTCGGCGATGGAAGACCGGACGACGCGGGATCTGAAAAGCTATCTGCGCGGGAAGACAGGCACGGAAGGAAGGACCACCTTCCTGAGAAACGAGGACTTTTCAAGCTATATAGTTCTAGAGATCACTCATACCCTGACCGACAAACCCTACCTGATCGGTGCTGTCTTCGATTACTACCATGTCACCGGAGAAGAAGAACACATCTTCTTTAAGATAGACGAAGAACCCCTGCATGATGATCTTTTCTTCCGCGAGCCGCAAAACCCACGTAACCGGCACCAGTTTTTTGACTACCTCAAAGCGCGGGGCCTTAAATACCGGCAGTACCGCAACGATATCAACGGTTATATTTATGACCTGCGCCAGCTTTTCGGTGCTAAGGAATCATTTTTTTCCCTATTTACAAAGGGGATCTCCTTTTCCCCTATCACGGACCTGCGGCGCTTTGTCTATGACTATATCCTGGAAAAGCGGGATATTGATGTTGAAAACATGCGGGAATATTTTGAAAAGTTTCGCCAGGTAGAGCTAATGATCGAGGAAACACGGAAAGAGATTGCAGAGCTGGAAAAAATAGAGGCCCAATATAAAGGGATCGAAAACATCAGGCGCAATCTCGACATTAATGATTATATGGTAGCCAGGGCCCGCTGGGAAGACAGCTTATTAAAACTAAACGAAAGCGAACGCTCTCTACAGGAAAAAAGGGGGAAATTAAAAACACTTGAAGAAAAGGTGCAGGAAGTAGAAAATGAAAAGGCCCGTCTGGAAAAAGAGCTTCCCGAACTTGAACAGGCAATCCGGGAGAACGAAGCTACGGTTAAAGAAAAAGAGCTAAAACGCATTTTGGAGGCTCTTCGGCAGCGTCTGGCGGAACTGGTGCAGATAGAAGTTAATCTGTTAAGGCAAGTAAAAATAGAAGTAAGCGAACTGCAAACCCTGATAGAGATCCTGCGGGAGGTGGAAGCCCCCCTGGACCTTTCCCAGGCACTCCTGCAGGCCGAAGAACTCTGGAAGCAAGTTCTTGAAAGTCGCTGTAGTTTTTTCCCGGATAGCCCGGCCTACGAAAAGGCGGCCGACAGCTGGAAAAAAACCAGGGAATGGCTTACAGTCCAAACCCATGCCTGGGAACAAGAAAAGAAAAGGCTGCAGGAAGAAATTACAGAGCTGAAGCGAAATATAAGCGAACTGGAAAAAAACCAGATCCTGGGCAGCGGTTCCCCGGCCATGAAGCTCAAAAGGGTTTTGGAGGAGCACCTGTTTTCACCCCAGGGGAAAAAGGTACCTGTGGATTTATTTTGCGAGGTTATCGATATTCGCGACCGTCGCTG
>JBMNNS010000057.1:0-10809 GCA_050942625.1 Dethiobacteria bacterium | reverse complement strand
CGTAACCCTGGTTGGCCAAACAATAAGTGATCGCTGAGGTTAATGTCGTTTTCCCATGATCAACGTGCCCTACTGTGCCTACGTTAACGTGAGGTTTTGTCCTTTCAAATTTCTTCTTGGCCATCTTAAAAGAAACCCTCCTTAAATTAAAATACAAAGGTTTTGTTAGTGATCTTCTCCTCGATATTAGAAGGAAGCTCATTATAGTGAGAAAATTCCATGGAGTAAGCACCCCGGCCCTGAGTATGAGAACGTAACTCGGTGGCATAACCAAACATTTCCGAAAGTGGAGCAAAGCCCCTGATCGCTTGATTACCTCCTTTGGGTTGAAGGCCTTCTATCTTGCCACGGCGGCCATTAAGGTCACCGATAACCTCGCCCATGTACTCCTCCGGGACGAAAATTTCTACCTTCATGATGGGTTCAAGCAGGATACATTTTGCTTTTAACAGTCCCTTTCTTATTGCCTGAGAGGCAGCAATTTTAAAGGCCAGTTCGGAGGAGTCCACCTCATGGTAAGAACCGTCCTTCAAAGTAACTTTGATGTCAACAACCTGGTAACCAGCCAAAACACCGCTTTTAAGGGCCTCCTTGATACCGGCCTCCACAGCAGGGATATATTCCTTGGGAACAACTCCTCCGGCAATCTGGCTTTCAAAAATGAAACCAGCTCCCCTTTCCAGCGGCTCCAGTTCCAGAACTACATGGCCGTATTGGCCACGCCCACCGGTTTGTCTGACATATTTATTATCAGAAAGGACCTTTGTGACAATTGTTTCTTTATAAGCCACCTGCGGGCGGCCTACGTTGGCCCCAACCTTAAATTCGCGCAGCAAACGATCAATAATAATTTCCAGATGTAACTCGCCCATGCCGGAAATAATTGTTTGTCCGGTTTCATCATTAACATAAGATTGAAAGGTGGGATCTTCCTCAGAAAGTTTCTGTAACGAAACCACCATTTTATCCTGGTCGGCCTTAGTTTTAGGTTCAATAGCTACAGAAATTACTGGTTCTGGAAATTTGATGTTCTCCAGTATAACAGGTTTTTTTTCATTACAAAGCGTATCCCCTGTAGCTGTATTTTTAAAACCTACACAGGCAACAATGTCGCCAGCAATGGCTTCCAAAAGCTCCTCCCTGTGGTTGGCATGCATCCTTAAAATGCGTCCAATGCGTTCTTTTTTCCCTTTTAAAGGGTTATAAATATAAGAACCGCTGGTAACCTTCCCTGAATAAATACGTAGAAAAGTTAGTTTGCCTACATAAGCGTCGGTCATAACCTTAAAAGCAAGGGCGGAGAAATGTTCGTTTTCATCTGCTCTACGAATCACTTCTTTTCCAGTGGAGGGGTTGACCCCTTTTACTGGAGGCACATCCAGAGGAGAAGGTAGATAGTAGACTACTGCATCAAGCAACTGCTGCACACCCTTGTTGCGATAAGAAGAACCGCAAAAAACGGGAACATATTGTTTTTCTATAGTTGCATTGCGCAAAGCCTTGCGGATTTCCTCCTCGGAAATGGTTTTACCTTCGATATATTTTTCCATGATGCCTTCGTCGGTTTCAGCCAGGGTTTCAAGCATTTTTTCCCTGTATTTTTCCGCTAACCCCTGCATCGCAGCAGGGATCTCGGATTCATCACTATGTGTCCCCAAATCATCAAGATAGATAATTGCTTTCATGCGCACCAGATCTATTACACCCCTGAAATTTTCCTCTGCTCCAACAGGCAATTGGAGGGGTATAATGTTGACATTCAGTTTGGTCTGCAGCATTTCCAGGGCATTAAAATAGTCAGCGCCGGTAATATCCATTTTATTGATATAGGCGATGCGCGGAACCCCATACTTGTTAGCCTGCCGCCAAACAGTTTCTGACTGGGGCTCTACTCCCTCTTTGGCACAAAAAACACCGACGGCACCATCGAGAACCCTCAAGGAACGTTCGACCTCTACAGTAAAGTCCACGTGTCCTGGTGTATCTATAATATTAATACAAGCCCCTCTCCAAAGACAGGTAGTAGCTGCAGAGGTAATCGTGATCCCTCTTTCCTGCTCCTGAACCATCCAGTCCATGGTAGCCGCCCCATCATGCACCTCGCCCAATCTATGAACCTTCCCCGTATAGAAAAGGATTCTTTCTGTGGTTGTGGTTTTCCCGGCATCAATATGAGCTATGATACCTATATTTCTTATTTGAGTTAACTCCATTTAAAAAGACCTCCATAATTTTCCAAGGCGTTCCATAGTGGGCAAAGGCAGCTTACCAGCGATAATGGGCAAAAGCCTTGTTGGCTTCAGCCATTTTATGTGTATCTTCTTTTTTCTTAATTGTAATGCCTGTATTATTAGCAGCATCCAATAATTCGGCAGCAAGTCTTTGCGCCATAGTTTTTTCTCCCCGGTTCCTGGCATGGTTTACCAGCCATCTGATTGCCAAAATGACCTTGCGTCTCGGATTAACTTCTACAGGCACCTGGTAGGTAGCACCACCAACACGCCTGGGTTTCACTTCTAATACAGGAGCGGCATTGCGCATAGCAGCCTCAAACACTTCCAGCGCATCCTTCCCTGTTTTTTCTTTGATAATATCCATTGCATTATAAAAAATTGATCGTGCGATATCTTTTTTACCGTCATACATTAATTTATTAATAAATTTTTGAACAAGCACGCTATTATATAAAGGGTCAGGTGACACCTCTCTTTTGGGAACGGGACCCTTTCTAGGCAAGCCCATCCCTCCTTTCAAAGGCAATTTATTAACGTTGTAATTTGGGATCCGGCTTCAAAAGCCTAGGCCTTAGGTTTTTTTGTACCATATTTTGAACGTCCTTTTCTTCTTTCATCAACGCCGGCGGCATCAAGAGCACCCCTGACCAAATGGTATCTGGTACCGGGAAGATCCTTGACCCGGCCGCCTCTGACAAGCACGACAGAGTGTTCCTGCAGGTTATGCCCAATTCCAGGAATGTAGGCCGTAACCTCCATGCCATTTGTCAGCCTGATACGGGCTATTTTGCGCAAGGCAGAATTAGGTTTTTTAGGTGTAATGGTGGAAACCCTGGTACATACCCCCCTTTTTTGTGGGGAATTTTCTAACGCCGGGGCTGCAGATTTTTTGGTGATTTTTTTTCGGCCCTTGCGTATCACTTGATTCATTGTAGGCATAAAAGCACCTCCCTTCCTGTAAACCGGAGCTTATTATTCTGCTTAATATTCAATGATGGCAGCCATAGCTGCCCCCACCTTAATGTTGCAGGCTTTACCAATTTCAGCCATGCTTGCAATCCGTAAAACCTTAACCCCCTTTTCTTCGCAGCTTTGAACAAGGGGGGCCACTATTTTCGTGTCTGCATCTTCTGCAACATAGACTACCAAAGCGGCCCCACTTTCAACCGCTTTGGTAGTCTGCCTGGTTCCTACAACTATTTTTTTAGCTTTTTGAATATCTTCCAATGGCATAAGGTAGACGTCCTCCTCCTTTTCATTCATCGAAGGTTTTACCCGTATAAAAATACACTTCGCTATTTTAGCACCATGAGGAACAATTGTCAACATAAACTTAGCTGGAACCGGCTGCTTCCTCCAAAATCCCCTCATTTAAAACAGCAGGTTCTTTATCCTTATCTCTTACAGTTTTTTCTTCTTCGTCAACTATTTCACGGTAGATACCATCTTCAACCAAACTGTTAACTTCCTGGCTTTCACCTTCCGGCAAGGGGCCATTTTCCGTTGTATCCTGAGGAGGATGTTCAGGTTCGCCTACCGTGCTGATCTTAATGTTGCGGTAACGCGACATTCCGGTACCGGCTGGAACTAGCTTGCCGATAATGACGTTTTCCTTTAATCCTAGAAGCGGGTCTATTCTGCCCTTGATAGAAGATTCTGTTAAAACCCTGGTAGTTTCCTGGAAGGAGGCAGCAGAAAGGAAAGAGTCAGTAGCCAGAGAGGCCTTGGTGATACCCAACAGCACCGGGCGAGCTACGGCCGGTCTTCCGCCTTCTTCTATAATTTTACGGTTAATACTTTCGACAGTAAAGCTGTCTTCCAGGCTCCCCGGAAGTAGTTCGGTGTCACCAGCATCTTCAATCTTCACTTTCTTTAACATTTGGCGAATCATCACTTCGATATGCTTGTCATTGATGTCAACCCCCTGGAGACGGTAAACACTTTGGACCTCTCGTAGCAGGTAAAGCTGTACACCCCTTATCCCTTTTACTTTTAATAGATCATGTGGGTTAATGGAACCCTCTGTTAGCTCCTGACCGGCTTCAATAATTTCGTTGTCGCTTACTTTTAAGCGTGCCCCATATGGCACCTGGTAGGTTTTGATTTCACCATGTGGGGAATAGATCTTGATCTCGCGTTTACTCCGGGCTTCTCTTAGTTCCACCCTGCCGGATATTTCACTGATTAAGGATTGCCCTTTGGGCTTGCGCGCTTCGAATAATTCCTCCACCCTCGGCAAACCCTGGGTAATATCATCACCGGCTACCCCACCGGTATGGAAAGTTCTCATTGTGAGCTGTGTTCCAGGTTCACCAATAGACTGGGCGGCAATAATGCCTACTGCTTCCCCAACATCGGCCAACTGCCCTGTTGCCAGGTTACGGCCGTAACATTTTACACAAACCCCGTAACGGGATTTGCAAGTAAGCGCCGAGCGGATATTTACCTTTTTTATCCCGGCGTTGATGATCGCAGTACCAATTTCCTCGTCTATAAATTCATTGGCTTTTACAATTATTTCGCCGGTTTCAGGGTGTAACACATCTTCCATGGCAAAACGCCCCACAATGCGATCGTAGAGCCCCTCAATAGCTTCATCCCCGTCCATAATATCCTCTACTTCTACACCCTGCATTGTCCCACAGTCGTAATCCCTGATAATAACATCCTGGGCCACATCGACAAGCCGGCGGGTCAGATAACCTGAATCGGCAGTTTTAAGGGCTGTGTCGGCCAACCCCTTACGGGCTCCATGGGTAGAAATAAAGTATTCCAACACCGTTAGGCCTTCCCTGAAGTTAGCCTTGACCGGCAGATCCAAAATTCTTCCTGTGGGATCAGCCATCAATCCACGGATACCTGCCAATTGGGTTATCTGGGATTCATTACCACGTGCCCCGGATTCAGACATCATGTAAATAGGGTTAAAGTCATCAAAACTTTGCATCAGTGCGGCGGAAATATCATCCTTGGCCTTATGCCAGATATCTATAACCCGGTCATAACGTTCATCAGTTGTGATAAAACCCCGGCGGTACTGTTTTTCAATTTCCTCGACCTGTTTTTCTGCCTTATAAAGGATTTCCTTCTTGGCTTCAGGCACGATAATATCGGCAATACTAACCGTCACCCCTGCCCTGGTAGCATAGGCAAAACCCTCTTTTTTTAGTTTATCAAGTATTTCTGCAGTCCGGGTGGAACCGTATTTGCGATAGCAAAGTGAGATCAAATTGCCCAGGAAACTTTTCTTAATAAATACATTGAAAGAAAGATCATTTATACGTTCCCGTAGCTCAGTGATGGTACAGTTACTGCTCAGACAAACAGAATCTTCCCGCAAAAGGTTATCCATTGCAGCATTATTGATATAGGGAAAGTCATCCGGGAAAATTTCGTTAAAAATAAGCTTCCCGGGAGTAGTTATAATAAATTTTCTATCAATATTGTCCACATTGTCCATCCGCAGGTTGGGCTTGGGGCTGGCTGTAACGTCAACAATTATACGGGCATGAAGTTCAATATGGCCCAAATGGTAAGCCATAATGGCCTCATCAACGTCAACATAAACATTTCCTTCACCTTTTGCCCCTTTTTTCTCCATGGAAAGATAATAGATCCCCAGTACCATATCATGGGTAGGAGTCACCACAGGGCTTCCATCTTTGGGATTCAAAAGATTGGCAGCAGAGAGCATCAAAAGACGGGCCTCCGACTGTGCCTCTGCTGAAAGTGGAACGTGAACGGCCATTTGGTCACCATCAAAATCGGCATTATAGGCAGTACAGACCAGGGGATGGATCTGGATCGCCCGGCCCTCCACCAGGACAGGTTCAAAGGCCTGGATACCAAGGCGGTGCAGGGTAGGGGCCCTGTTTAAAAGAACAGGATGATCTTTAATAACTTCCTCCAGGACATCCCAAACCTCGGGACGGACTTTTTCTACCATTCTTTTAGCACTTTTAATGTTATGGGCAAACCCATCTTTGACCAGTTTACGCATTACAAACGGTTTAAAAAGTTCCAAAGCCATTTCCTTGGGCAGGCCGCACTGGTAAAGCTTTAATTCTGGCCCAACCACAATAACGGAACGGCCAGAATAGTCCACTCTTTTCCCCAAAAGATTCTGACGGAAACGACCCTGTTTCCCCTTAAGCATATCACTGAGGGATTTAAGCGGCCTATTTCCAGGGCCTGTGACAGGCCTTCCTCTTCTACCGTTATCGATCAAGGCATCTACTGCTTCCTGTAGCATGCGCTTTTCATTACGGACAATAATGTCTGGAGCACCTAAGTCCAGCAACCTTTTCAAACGGTTGTTGCGGTTAATAACCCGGCGATAAAGGTCATTAAGGTCAGAGGTAGCAAAACGCCCCCCGTCCAACTGAACCATAGGACGTAGATCGGGAGGAATGACAGGGATGACTTCCATGATCATCCATGTACAGCTATTGCCTGATTTCCGAAATGCTTCTACCATTTCCAGGCGTCTAATAGCACGGATCTTTTTCTGCCCGCTGCTGGTTTTAATCTCTTCACGCAGGTCCTCAGCAAGTTCGTCTAGATCAATGTCCGCCAGCAACTTTTTAATGGCCTCGGCCCCCATTTCGGCCTTAAACCCTTTACCAACCTCAAAAAGGGCATCATATTTTTCCCTGTATTCCCTGTACTCTGCCTCCGTAAGAAGTTGTTTTTTGCTTAAATAGGTTTCACCAGGATCGATCACTACATAAGCGGCAAAATATAACACCTTTTCCAATGCCCTGGGAGACATATCTAAAAGAAGCCCCATACGGCTAGGGATACCTTTGAAGTACCAGATATGGGAAACCGGGGCAGCCAGTTCAATATGCCCCATCCTTTCCCGCCGTACCTTGGCCCTGGTTACCTCTACGCCACAACGATCACAGACAATTCCTTTATAACGAACACGTTTATATTTTCCGCAGTGGCATTCCCAATCTTTTTGAGGGCCAAAAATTTTTTCACAAAAAAGGCCTTCCCTTTCAGGCTTAAGGGTTCGGTAGTTGATGGTTTCCGGCTTCTTTACTTCCCCGCGAGACCAGGCCCTTATTTCTTCTGGTGATGCCATACTGATCTGCAGGGCATCGAAAAAATTATTTATATCCAACAAGGGCAATTTCCCCCTTTTTGCCTAAGATTTTTCTCATATTTATCATCCTAAAGTAAAGTTTTCAGGAATATCTTCGTTAATAATTATAGATCCTCTTCCTGAGCTGCCTTTATACTTTCATACTCCTTTCCCGGGAAGTCATAGCTTTCTGCTTCCGATGAAACCCTATCAAGCTCCTCATCATCCAGCAATGGGGTCTCTTCCTTTTCCAGTTCCTCGTCTGTCGGTTCTATTTCCTCGTTTTCTTCCCCTTCGATGCCTTCCATGTTAACATCTAACAGGTAGGAATCCTCCTCATCTTCTTCCTGAATCTGAACCTCACCCTGATCCTCGCTTAATATTTTTACACTCAGGCCCAGACTCTGCAACTCCTTAACCAGGACCTTAAAGGATTCTGGAACACCAGGTTCGGGGATATTATCACCTTTAACGATGGCTTCATATGTTTTTACACGTCCGACAACATCGTCTGATTTAACCGTGAGTATTTCCTGCAGCGTATAGGCAGAACCATAGGCCTCCAGGGCCCATACCTCCATTTCCCCAAATCTCTGGCCTCCAAACTGTGCTTTTCCACCCAGGGGCTGCTGAGTAACAAGGGAATAAGGGCCCGTGGAGCGAGCATGAATTTTGTCATCAACCAGGTGAGCGAGTTTCAGCATATAAATATAACCCACAGTTACATCATTATCAAAGTATTCTCCCGTTCTTCCATCCCGTAATTTGGTTTTGCCATTTTCCGGCAAACCAGCACCTCTTAAAGCCTCAAAAATATCTTCTTCCCGGGCACCGTCAAAAACAGGGGAGGCTATATGATACCCCAGTACTTTTGCAGCCCAACCCAGGTGGCTTTCCATTACCTGTCCGACATTCATCCGGGAGGGTACACCAAGTGGGTTCAAGACAATTTCTACTGGCGTCCCATCCGGGAGAAAGGGCATATCCTCCTCCGGAAGGATACGGGCGATAACACCTTTGTTTCCGTGACGTCCAGCCATTTTGTCGCCCTCGGATATTTTCCGTTTTTGGGCAATATAAACTCTGACCAGCTGGTTTACACCTGGTGAAAGCTCATCCCCTGCCTCCCGGGAAAAAACCTTTACATCTACAACCATACCAGACTCACCGTGAGGCACGCGTAAAGAGGTATCACGCACTTCCCGTGCTTTTTCACCAAAAATAGCCCGTAAAAGCCTTTCTTCGGCGGTAAGCTCCGTTTCACCCTTGGGTGTAACCTTGCCGACCAGTATTTCCCCTGCACGGACCTCTGCACCTATGCGAATAATTCCTCTTTCATCCAGGTCCTTGAGGGCCTCCTCCCCCACATTGGATATATCCCTGGTGATTTCCTCCGGCCCAAGCTTTGTATCCCTGGCTTCAGCCTCGTATTCCTCAATATGAATGGAAGTAAAAATATCGTCCTTGATCAGTTTTTCACTGATCAAAATTGCATCCTCGTAATTGTAACCCTCCCAGGGCATGAAAGCGACTAAAATGTTGCGGCCTAGAGCCAGTTCCCCTTGATTAGTACTGGGCCCATCGGCTATAACCTCCCCGGCACGGACAAATTGGTTCTTTTTAACAATAGGTTTCTGGTTCATACAAGTTCCCTGGTTTGAGCGCTTGAATTTTTGCAGCCTGTAAATGTCACACCCTTTGAGAGAGTATGACTTTGCTTTTTCAAAAAAATGTTCTCCCGTCCGGCCATCAATAACCTTGCTAATCCCATCAGGATCATGCCGTCGCCGGACGATAATTTCTGTACTAGATACATAAATAACATCGCCGTCGTTTTCAGCAATTACCATTACCCCTGAATCACGTGCTGCTTTATATTCCATACCGGTCCCCACCAGTGGTGCCTCTGTTTCCAAAAGTGAAACAGCCTGGCGTTGCATATTGGCACCCATTAAAGCCCTGTTGGCATCATCGTTTTCCAAGAAGGGGATCAAGGCTGTCGCCACACTGACAAGCTGTTTAGGGGAAACATCCATATAATCAACTTCTGTAGGTGGAACAAGGACAGTATCATTTTGATAGCGACAAGTTACAAGTTTACTCAGGAAATGGCCTTCGTCATCCAAAAGGGCGTTAGCTTGCGCAATTACATAGTCATCTTCATCGTCAGCGGTTAAATAAACCACTTCATCAGTAACAACATTATTTTTTTTGTCAACCCGGCGATAAGGTGTCTCAATAAAACCATAATCATTAATGCGGGCAAAAGTACTTAAAGAGCCAATCAAACCAATATTAGGCCCTTCAGGGGTTTCGATAGGGCACATTCTGCCGTAGTGGGAGTGATGCACGTCCCGCACCTCAAAACCGGCCCGTTCACGGCTAAGCCCCCCGGGGCCCAGAGCACTCAAACGCCTTTTATGGGTAAGCTCAGCAAGAGGGTTCGTCTGATCCATAAACTGTGAAAGTTGGCTGCTGCCAAAAAATTCCTTAATAGAGGCTATTACAGGCCTGATGTTGATTAAAGCCTGGGGGGTAATGGCCTCCACATCCTGGATGGTCATCCTCTCCCGTACTACCCTCTCCATCCGTGAAAGCCCAATCCGAAACTGGTTTTGTAATAATTCACCAACACCACGCAAACGCCGGTTTCCTAGGTGATCAATATCATCAATATGGCCAACACCATCCATAAGATTTAAGAAATAACCAATGGTAGCAACTATATCTTCTTTTGTTAATTGTTTGAATTGTAAAGGGATATAAGAATTGCCAATTACAGTACAGGTTTTTCCCTCTTTATTGGTAATATTTATTTTGTTGATCTGTAGTTCTTCTATTTTCTCATAAAGTTCTGCATTAATAACCGTTCCGCTGGGTGCTATAATTTCCCCGGTGCCAGGATCCAACAAATCCTCTGCCAGAACATTGAACAGGATCCTATCACGCAAAGACAATTTTTTGTTGACCTTATAGCGCCCCACCCTGGCAAAGTCATACCGTTTGGGATCAAAAAAGAGGGAATCAAACAGATTACGAGCATTTTCAATGTTAAGTGGTTCACCTGGCCTTAAACGTTTGTAAATCTCCAGCAGGCCATCTTTTTCGTTGTCGGTGTGGTCTTTTTCCAGCGTGTTGAGGATGTAAGCGTTTCCGTTGTATAGTTGTATAATTTCATTATTAGTGCCATAACCTACTGCCCGCAGCAGACAAGTGGCAGAAACTTTACGGGTTCGATCCACCTTGACCCAAAGGACATCGTTTACATCCGTTTCAAATTCCAGCCAGGCACCCCTGTTGGGAATAATAGTACCGGTAAAAAGCTGTTTTCCGTTATACATCTGGCTGTTAAAGTAGACACCAGGCGATCTAACCAACTGGCTGACGACCACCCGCTCGGCACCGTTGATAATAAAGGTTCCGTTCTTGGTCATGAGTGGAAAATCACCCATAAAAACTTCCTGTTCTTTCACCTCACCAGTTTCA
>JBMNNS010000056.1:0-11450 GCA_050942625.1 Dethiobacteria bacterium | reverse complement strand
AGGGGTTTCCTTCATGGAAAACCAGATCGATTGGCATGGAAGGGCCCCCAATAAAGAAGAATTTGAAAAGGCCATGTTGGAACTTCAATAATCTGGAACTTCAGTAACAGGGAGGGAAACACCTTGACGGAAATGATCGCAACAAGGGATGCTTATGGTAAAGCCCTTGTAGAGTTGGGCCTGCTTATGGATAAAGTTGTTGTTCTGGATGCGGATTTGTCTAAATCGACAAAGACGGTTTTATTCGCCGAAAACTATCCGCTACGTTTTTTTAACATGGGGATAGCTGAGGCCGACATGATGGGGACGGCTGCAGGCCTTGCAGCTTCTGGTTATATTCCTTTTGCCAGTACATTCGGTGTTTTTGCAACTGGCAGGGTTTATGACCAGGTACGCAACTCTATTGCTTATACCAACCTCAATGTCAAGATTGCTGCAACTCATGCCGGTATTACAGTTGGTGAGGATGGTGCTTCCCATCAGACTTTGGAGGATCTGGCTTTAATGCGTGTTCTGCCCAATATGATGGTTGTGGTTCCTGCAGATGGGAACCAAACTTACCAGGCTGTGAAGGCAATTGCGGTTTACCAGGGGCCCGTTTACTTACGTTTGGGCAGGCCCAAGATCCCCCAGGTTATTCCTTCCTCAGCTATTTTTGAATTGGGGAAAAGCCAATTGTTAAAGGATGGGGAGGATCTTATCATTATTGCCACAGGGATAATGGTAGCAAAGGCTTTAGAGGCGGCCAGCACTTTAGAAAATGAAGGGATAAAGGCTGCTGTTTTAAATGTACATACCATCAAGCCCCTGGATCGGGAAGGTGTACTGGGGATGGCCCGCAAAACAGGTGCCGTGGTCACAGCAGAAGAACATAGTGTTATTGGTGGGCTTGGCAGTGCTATCGCAGAGTTCCTGGCTGAAGAATATCCGGTTCCGGTTATTAAAGTAGGTATCCGGGATACTTTTGGGGAGTCAGGTACACCAGAGGAACTGCTGAAAAAATATGGCCTTACAGCAGGACATATTTACGAGGCTTCCCGGATTGCCATGGCAAAGAAAAAATCCTGCAGTAGGGATTAAAAATAGCCCGTCGAATAACACCTTCTACAACCAGGGGGCAGGATCAAAGTATTATTTACTAATTTTTAAGGAGGCATTATGATAAAATGGCAGTAGTATATTACGACAAAGATGCAGATCTTAAGTACCTTAAGGGAGAAAAAATTGCAATTTTAGGCTATGGAAGCCAGGGCCATGCTCATGCCCAAAATTTGCATGATAGTGGTCTGGATGTGGTGGTTGGGCTGCGCCAGGGTAGCGAGAGATGGGCAGAAGTAGAGGCAGATGGATTGCAGGTTAAAACCGTGGCAGAGGCCGTTGCTGAAGCAGGGGTGATCATGATCCTGATTGGTGATACTGACCAACCGGCTGTATTTGAGCAAGAAGTGCTTCCTAACCTTACAGAAGGGAAAGCACTGGCGGTTGCCCATGGTTTTAATATCCTTTATAACCAGATTACTCCCCCCACAAATGTGGACGTCTTTATGGTTGCACCTAAAAGTCCTGGGCACCTGGTACGTCGCATGTACCAGGAAGGTAACGGGGTCCCCGGGCTGGTAGCTGTGCATCAGGATTATACAGGAAAGTGCTGGCAAAGGGCCCTTGCTTATGCCAAAGGGCTGGGTTGTACCCGGGCCGGCTTAATACAGACCTCATTTCAGGAAGAAACGGAAACCGATCTTTTTGGAGAACAAGCTGTTCTTTGTGGCGGGGTTACTTCCTTGATTAAGGCTGGCTTTGATACCCTTGTAGAAGCAGGTTACCAGCCGGAGGTTGCTTATTTTGAATGTTTGCATGAGCTAAAATTGATCGTAGATCTTATCTATGAAGGTGGATTGGAATGGATGCGTTATTCTGTCAGTGATGTAGCTGAGTTTGGTGATTTAACCAGGGGTCCCAGGGTTATTGACCAAGGGGTACGGGCAGAAATGAAAAAAATGTTGCAGGATATCCAGGATGGAAGCTTTGCCCATGAATGTATTTCTGAATTTAGGATGAACCGTCCCCGGATGACTTCTTTAAGAAGGAAAGAAGCAGAACATGGTATTACAAAGGTTGGTAAGGAACTTCGTTCCATGATGCCCTGGCTACAAAAAAAATAGGGTGACTGGCAGGGATGTGACCCTGCCTGTAATTATCTTGTAGCCAAAGGGTAAGTTTTTAGTACCTTCATTTTTTATCAGGTTAGAATTTTAATTACCTGTGGCTTTTTGTAAAAGCAGTGATGGGGCAGGGCCCCATCACTGCTTTTACGTTATTAATTAACAAGTTTCGCCAGGGTTGTCCCAGGGGCCATTAACATAATAGGCGGTCCTTGGCTTATTTTACAGGAAAAGTTTTTAACAATACCAAAATATGACCATTTACATAAAAGGATTTTGCTAATAGCTGTCGAATGGTTATGATAAATTAATATTTGTTTACCAATATCTGTTTTTTTGGTGGGGTAATCTGATATCTTCTAGGGGTGGATTTGGGATTATGATCGAAATTTATCACCTTTACAAAAACTATGGTAAAGATGTTACAGCTTTAAAAGATATAAACCTGATTATAGACCGGGGCGAGTTTGTTTTTATTGTTGGCGCAAGCGGTTCGGGAAAATCTACACTTTTAAAGCTATTACTGAGAGAAATATTGCCTACCAAGGGTGTAGTTAAAATGTTCGGTAGGGACATAACGCGGCTGAAAGGTCGTGAAATACCTTACTATAGGCGCAATTTAGGCATGGTTTTCCAAGATTTCCGTCTTCTGAGCGAACGGAGTGTTTATGACAACATAGCCTTTGCTTTAAGGGTTACCGGAACAAGCCCAAACGAAATTCGCAAACGGATCCCCCAAGTTTTGGACATGGTCGGTTTAAAAAATAAAGCTTTTAAAAAACCCGGGGAGCTTTCAGGCGGTGAACAGCAAAGGGTATGTGTGGCCCGGGCTATCGCTAACTACCCCGCAGTGGTACTTGCGGACGAGCCTACAGGCAACCTGGATCCGGATACTGCTATGGAAATCATGGAATTGTTTCATGAAATAAATATGAGGGGGACAACCGTTATTGTCGCTACCCATGCTAAGGAACTTGTAGATCGTTTCCAAAAACGTGTTGTAGCATTGGGCGAAAATAAATTGGTCAGCGATCAGAAAAGAGGGGTTTATCTTAATGTTCATTAGAAGCCTCTTTTATTTTTTAGGGGAGGCCTTGAAAAGCATATTAAGAAATGGATGGATGAGTGTTGCTTCCATTGCAGTAGTCTCTATTACGCTTCTTATTCTAGGCAGTTTCATGATCTTGAATTATAATGTGGCCATGCTTACTGAGGACATTAAGGAACAGATCCAAATTGTCCTCTATGTTGATGATCAAGCAACGAAGGAGACCAGGGAAACATTACAAAGTAGACTGGTGGCTCACCCTAAACTGGGGGAGGTAAGGTTTGTCTCCAGGGAAGAAGCTTTGGAGCGTTTGAAGCGGCGTCTTGGTGATCGCGCTTATTTATTGGAAGGCCTGGAGGCAGAGGGGGAAAACCCCCTGCGTGATTCTTATGAATTGCGAACCGTTGTACCGGAAGATGTTAGCATGGTTGCTAAAGAAATTATGGATTACCCCGGGGTAGATTATGTTGATTATGGCAGTGGTGTTGTTGAGCCCCTATTTCAGTTTACAGGGGTATTACGCTGGGTTGGGCTGATTTTTATGGTTGGGCTCGCCATTACGGCAGTGTTTTTGATTGCACACACAATCAGGCTGACGGTATTTATTAGACGTAATGAAATTATGATTATGAAATACGTGGGGGCTACAAATTGGTTCATCCGCTGGCCTTTTTTGTTTGAAGGACTGTTTCTGGGTTTAATAGGGGCTTTAATACCGGTAGTTATTATCTACTATAGTTACCAGGTTGCTGCTATTTGGATGGAAAACCATATTTTCTTTATTTCACTGTTGGCACCGGCTGAAGTGATCAGTGAAGTCACAAAGGTGCTCTTGCCATTGGGTGTTGTGCTGGGTATGTTAGGAAGCTGTATATCAATAAGAAGGTTTTTGAAAGTCTAAAAGTAGCAAAGGATATTCCAGTCGGTTAATTAAGGGGGAATGTAATAGTGAGTTTGGGGAAAATAATAATGAATTTCTTGAAATCCCGGTTTGTTTATTCGCTTTTGGTTATTGTTTTGGGTTTAACATTCATGCTGCCCGGTTATGCTTTTAATTCTTTGGAGGGGAAAATTCAAGACTCAAAGAAGGAACTTTCCAGAATACAGGATCGGTTGGATTCAAGAAGCTGGGAACTGGTGGAGTGCCAAAATGAAGGGAAACGGTTGGAAAAGGAATTAAATGTGCTGAGAAACGATATTTCCCAACTGCAAGAGGATATCAACCTTCTGGAGATTGATATTGAAGAAACTGAAGAAAAAATTGTTGTTGCGGAAGAGGAACTGGAAGAAGCAGAGTCCCATTTACAGCGGCGGGATGAATTGTTGCAAAAAAGGCTCAGGGCTATTTATGAAAACGGCGATACTTCTTACCTCGATGTCCTTTTTAGCGCCTACACTTTTTCCGAGTTCTTAACCCGTTTGAACGACTTGAAATTAATTGCCGAAAACGATCTAAAACTATTGGAAGAGGCTTACATAGCCAGGAATATTGTTCAGGAAAAAAAGGAAAAGCTGGAAGAAGAAAAGGGGCATCTCTTAGCTTTAAAAGCAGGGTTGTTGGAGCGTCGTGAGGAGCTCAACAACAAAATTGCCCAACAGGAGGTCCTTTTAAAGGAACTGCAGGCAGAAACTGAAAAGCTAGAAAAAGCTATTGAGGAACTGGAAAGAGAAGCCGCAAAGGTTGAAAATGATATAAAACGGTTGCAGGACGAATACCGGAAACAGACGGAGCAGTTTATACCCTCCGGCAAGTTGCTCTGGCCCCTGGCAGAATACGGAACTTCATGGATTACTTCACCTTATGGGAACAGGACCCACCCCATTACGGGTCAGCCTGGTACCTTCCATGGCGGGATTGATATAGGAATCCCCAGGACTCGTTGGCCTGGATCATCTACATATAACGGTAATCCGGTTTATATCAGGGCCTCAGAAAATGGTGTGGTAATCTTTGCAGGCATAAATGGAACGTTGAACTATGGTTATGGCAGGATGATCATTATCGATCATGGCCAGGGTATTGCAACACTTTATGCCCATTGCCATTCCCTTCTGGTTGCCCCAGGGCAGGTGGTAAGCAAGGGGCAGCCAATTGCTATTGTGGGTTCAACCGGTTCCAGCACAGGGCCCCATATTCATTTTGAGGTAAGAGTAAATGGAACAAGGCAAAACCCGATGAATTATTTTTAATTCCTGGCTGGATTGTCTGTATTCCTTCAGTTTAAGCAGAATTTGTCTACAGTACGGAATGGTGCTGTAGGTTCGGTCCGGGTTAGAAATAATGTACTATAATGAAAAGGGTATAATAAATATAATAAATCAAAAAACCAAAGTGTTTCCGGGTGTTCTGAAATACGAATACTGGAGTATAGCTGAGCAGCTTTTCTGGCAAAGGTTTAACTAAGAGAGATGGTGTTTCCCATGAGACAGCGGGGTATTATAATTTTGTTGCTGTGTTTGCTTTTGTTAAGTAACATGGCAACATATCATTTAACCCGGTTTTTCTTTTTTACGGAGGAGGTTAGGGTCAGCTGGGATGAGAATGGGATTGGATCGTTCTGGGAAGTATGGGACATACTTGAGAATGGGTATTTCCAAAGGTTGGAAAAGGAGAAAATGGTTCATGGGGCGATTCAGGGGATGATAGGTTCCCTCAATGATCCTTATACAACTTATTTGAACCCTAGGGAATTGGAGGAAATGCAGGTTTCCACTATGGGCCACTTTGGTGGTATAGGTGTGGAAATTATTAATGACGAAGGGGGGATACTGATAGTCAGGGTAATGGAAGGTTCTCCGGCTGCCGAAGTTGGCCTTTCCCAGGGCGATTATATTGTCAGGGTTGACAATAAAACCCTGGAGAATATTGCCCTGGAAGAAGTGGCACGCTTGTTGCGAGGCCCCGAGGGAACACAGGTCAATCTGGCGATCCGGCGCCCAGGTGAAAAGGATCTATTGCAGATGACTTTGACCAGGGCAGATATTGAGGTAGAGACCGTTTTTATACGTTTACTGACGCCTGGCACAGGTTATCTCCAAATAACCAATTTTGATAAAGATACGGGAAAGGATTTTATCAATGCCTTATCCGCTTTAGAAAAAGAGGGCCTGAAGGAATTGATTATCGATCTTCGTAGCAATCCTGGTGGTTTGCTGGATGAGGCTATTGAGGTGGGGGAAATTATTGTTCCAGAGGGAGAGATCACCCGCGTTGTTGATCGTTGGGGTAAGGTCCTGCAACGTTATTATTCCAAAGCAAAGCCAAAGGACTATGCTATGGTTGTCCTTGTTGATGAATATACTGCAAGTGCAGCGGAAATAATTGCCGGTGCCCTTCAAGATAATGGTATTCCACTGGTAGGTATGCCTACTTTTGGCAAGGCTACAATCCAGTATTTGCAGGATCTAAGTGATGGTGCCATGCTTCGTTATACTGTAGCAAAGTACCTAACGCCCCTTGGACATGACTTAAGCCAACAGGGTTTGCAGCCTGATCAAAAGGTTGAGCTGCCCCCCGAATATTGCCTTCAATACTGCCCTGTTCCAAGGGATCTGCAAGAAGGTGATATAGGTGAAAGGGTTGCCCTGTTGCAAAAGATGTTAATATTTTTAGGCTACCCATTGGAAGTTACCGGGGTTTTTGATAGGCAGACCCTAGATGCCCTCAAGGCTTTCCAAAAAAAGCATCTCTTGCCCTGCAATGGTACTCTGGATTCCCGGACACGGGAAAAACTACGCTCTATGCTGGCAAATGAGGCTGGCAAAGTTGATACACAATTAGCGGCAGCCCTGGAAATGATTAAAGGATGGAAAGTGCAGGGTCCGGGAAAATAGGATCTGGAAGGAAAGGAATGGAGTAACTGTGGATTTTTGGTTGGATCTTTTCTTGTTAATGATTAAGACCCAGGCCCTTTCTTTTGCCAATCCCTTCTTTTGGTTGATCATTATTATTGTTTTTATGCAATATCGCCGGAATATTGCCATGGAAGAAAAGCTATTTGGCCGGGCTGTTAATAATATTTGGCTACAATGTATCAATTCTGTCCTGTTAGGCTTATTTGGGGGCATTTTTGGCAGTATTTTTTTACTTGTTTTGGGAATTTCGCTGGAAAGTGTCGGGATAGTATACCTGTGGCCTATAGCTATTGCTTTATTATTTATTCACCCCCGTTTTCTTTGTTTTGCTTATGCTGGAGGGCTTGTAGCTGCTGCAGCACTGATTATCAGGGGTCTTTTGCCTTTTCTGCCAGGCCTGGGGGAAATAGAAATTTTGGCAGGGCTGCAAAATATACACCTGCCCAGCCTGCTGGCGCTGATTGGTGTTTTACATCTAACAGAATCTTTTCTTATTTATCTAAGCGGGCATCATGGTGCCAGTCCCATCTATTATAAAAGGCCTTCCGGGGAAATACTCGGAGGTTACAGTATGCAGCGTTTTTGGCCGTTACCCTTGACGGGGCTCTGGGCCCTGGTTGTGCCTGAGGGCTCAGAAATGTTGACCGGAGGCATAGCCATGCCTGACTGGTGGCCTTTACTGGGCACTATGATGGGCAGTGTTGGTGAAGAAAATATTGTTTACCTTATGATTCCCCTGGTGGCAGGTTTGGGCTATGGTGATTTAGCCCTTTCCAGTTATCCCCACCATAAAAGGTTAAAAACTGCGAAAAATTTGGCACTTTATAGTATCATTCTTTCTGCTGCTGCTATCGCTGCAGTATATATGCCGCCTTTGATACTACCGGCTGCCTTGCTTGCTCCTCTGGGGCATGAATATATTATCAAAAAGGGCAACAGGGATGAACTGGTACGTCCCCCTCTTTTTACCCCCGATGATAAAAATGGTCTAAAAATATTGGCGATCATACCTTCTTCTCCGGCAGAAGATCTGGGCTTTAAAAGCGGTGATAGGCTGCTTAAGGTTAATGACATTGATCTTTATTCCGAACATGATTTTTGGAATATTTTGCAGGCAGGTTATCCTCGGGCTTATTTTAAGGTTAAAAGAGGGAATAGCTATCTTAACCTTGGAGCCCAAATTTACCCCATGTCCCCTGTCCAGTTTGGGATCATTTTTACACCGGGGAGAATGACCAATGCTTATGTAGAAATGGAAAAGGGTTCCTTTTTAAAACGGTTTTCTAAAAAGATGAAGTAGCTTTTGCCCCTGCCCGCATAGAATATACCTTCATGGTTAAAATACAACAAGAAAAGTAATCTTGGGGAGATATTTTATGTCTGAAAGCAAAAGTAAATATGACAAAGTATTAAACAGTATCCGTCAAAACCGTTATAAGCTGGAACAATATTTAATTACGCTACAGTCACAACAACAGATGCTTGCAGAAAGCATCCAAAAAATTATGGAAGAAGAATTGAATTTGCAAGGGAAAATTACCGGCAACCTTTCCCAGTTTGAGGAAAAAGCCGGGGCCAGCCAGGGTTTACAGGGTCTTTTCCATGGCAATCCACTTTTAAAAAATGAAATAATGCAAAAAAGAGTGGCATTGGAGCAGAACATCCAAAAAATGCGTGAAATGAGCTACCAGCTGCAGCAGAAGGTGCAACAAATGAGTAAAACAGTGCAGGATATTGGCCGTTATGTAACCCCGGAGATGGTTCAGGAAGAAAACTATTTGGAGGAAATTATTGAAAACCAGCAAAACAAAGAAAAGAAGGTAATTATGCTTGAGAACCGCTGAACCTCCGAAACCACTGAAAAAGTCCCAATTCTGAATAAACGAAGTGAAATGAAGAAACAGCTTAAAACCAAGTCTTCGCTATCGCTCAGGATGACAACAAAAAATGGTTTTTATAAAACTAAGGCTTTTTCAGTGGTATCGAACTACCTGCATACCAAAATAGCTCCAGGTTGATGCAAAAGCCCCAAAAGGACCCTTTTTTGTTTTATAAAGGCATAAGGTTAAGAATGGCAAAATGAGCCCTTCTAAAAAACCAGCCCTTCGTAGTTATATTGTTCCTCCCTATGTTGTACAAGCTATTGGTTCTGCGGAGGCCCTAAACTCCATCCTATGGGCGTTCGCATGGAGACAAAAATATGAACTAATGCTCTAACCAGGCTTAGATCCGCTTTTTTATTGACAGATGCCCTTGTTGATGGAATAATAAAAACAAGCCCATGGGGACTTTAAGGGGGTAAAATGGAAAAATCCCCGTTCCGGCCACCTCAAGGGTGCCCCACGTGAAAGTTAATATGGTATCATTTAAATTACATGGATTAGAAAGGGATACTGGATGAGCAGGTTCGAACTTGTATCCGAATATACGCCGCAAGGGGATCAAAGCAAAGCTATCCGAGAGATCACCAGGGGGTTGGAAAAAGGATACAAAGGGCAGGTTTTACTGGGTGTAACTGGTTCGGGAAAAACCTTTACCATGGCTAATATTATCGAAAAGGCCCAAAGGCCGGCACTGGTTATCGCCCCCAACAAAACATTAGCAGCACAGCTTTGCAGTGAATTCAAGGAATTTTTTCCTCGCAATGCGGTGGAATTTTTTATTAGCTATTATGACTATTATCAGCCTGAGGCTTATATCCCCCAGTCTGATACCTATATTGAAAAGGACTCTTCTATCAACGAAGAAATCGATAAACTGCGCCATTCAGCGACGAGTGCACTTTTTGAGCGCCGTGATGTTATCATCGTTGCCAGTGTTTCCTGTATTTACGGGTTAGGTTCACCTCTTGAATATAAAGAACAGGTGCTTTCGCTTCGGAAAGGCATGCAGAAAAGCAGGGAAGAGATTCTGCGTAAACTTGTAGCCATACAATACAGGCGTAATGACCATGACTTCCAGAGAGGTTCCTTTCGGGCCAGGGGGGATGTTTTAGAGATATACCCGGCTTCCTTTACCGATGCGGCCATCCGTGTGGAATTATTTGGGGATGAAATTGAAAGGATAAGGGAAATAGATGTTTTAACAGGGCGCGTCCTTGCAGAACGTAAACACGTTGCTATTTTTCCTGCCTCCCATTATGTAACGGGACGGGATAAATTAATGGCGGCAATTAAGGATATTGAGTCAGAGTTGGTTTCCCGGCTCCGGGAACTTAGAGCAAGTGGGAAACTAGTAGAAGCACAACGCCTGGAGCAACGCACAAATTATGATCTGGAGATGATGATGGAAATGGGTTTTTGTTCGGGGATAGAAAACTATTCCCGGCATCTGGACAGGCGCCCGGAAGGTAGCAGGCCTTACACCCTTTTGGACTATTTCCCCAGGGAATTTATTCTTTTTGTTGATGAATCCCATGTTACCATACCGCAGATTAACGGTATGTACGGGGGGGACTTTTCACGTAAAAAAACCCTGGTGGAACATGGATTTCGCCTTCCTTCCGCACTGGATAACAGGCCCTTGCGCTTTGATGAGTTTGTGGAACTGGTGAATCAGGTTGTCTATGTTTCGGCTACTCCAGGCCCCTTTGAATTAGAAAATTGCAGCCAGGTAGTCGAGCAGATTATTCGCCCTACCGGGTTGGTGGACCCGAAGGTTGAAGTCCGTCCGGTTGAGGGCCAGGTGGAAGACCTATATGGGGAAATTAGAAAAAGGGTTTCCCAAAATGAAAGAGTGCTGGTTACTACCCTGACAAAGCGCATGGCAGAGGACTTAACCGATTATTATCAAGAAATGGGGCTGAAGGTACGTTATATGCATTCAGACATTGATGCCCTGGAACGTATTGAAATAATCCGTGGCTTGAGGCTGGGGGAATTTGATGTTTTAGTGGGGATTAACCTTTTACGGGAAGGCCTGGATCTGCCGGAGGTTTCCCTGGTTGCTATTCTTGATGCCGACAAGGAAGGCTTTTTGCGCTCAGAACGTTCATTAATTCAAACCATAGGAAGGGCTTCCCGCAACATTAACGGGCAGGTTATTTTGTATGCTCAGGAAGTTACCCCTTCCATGCATAAGGCTATTTCGGAAACACAAAGGCGTAGAGAAATGCAGCTGCAATATAATAGGGAAAATCATATTATTCCCAAAACTATCACAAAAGCCGTCAGGGAACCCCTTTCTGTGACTATGGTAATGGAAGAGGGAGCTTCCTATCTCTCTGCCGAAAAAATCAAGGCCCTTGGAAGGAAGGAGCGCGATGTTTTTCTTCGTAAATTGGAAAAGGAAATGAAAAAAGCTGCACGGGAGCTGGATTTTGAGCATGCAGCGGAATTGAGGGATCTGGTTTTTGAAATACGTGCTATGAATAGGGGAGTTTAATG
>JBMNNS010000055.1:0-11531 GCA_050942625.1 Dethiobacteria bacterium | reverse complement strand
CTGCGGTCTAAAACGATAACCCGGGAAATAATCCTGCCAGGCCTTTTCGTTTTTTAGGAGGTGTTCCAGGTCATCAAAAGTATAACTGGACCAGGGCTCGTCCCTTTCATCATCAGGGATGGTGCTCATTATCTGTTTTAGGGTAGTAGGGGCGATCCCCTGCAAGTAAGGCAGCCAGCCCCACTTCGTACCGTGCATTTTTTGCAGGGTCCTCTCCAAAAGGTCGTAGTCCTCTCCGGCAAGATCCGCAAAAAGCTTTTGGACCAGTTTCCTGGTATCGCGGGCATCCGAAAGGGCCCGGTGTTCCTCCAGGCGTTCTTCTTTTAGGTAATGCTGTAAAAGGTGCTGCAGGTTATGCCCGGAAAAGTGTGGTTTAAAAAGGCAAAACAGTTCCAGGCTATCAAGCATAGTGTTCCGAAGTTCCCCTCCCAGCGCTTTTTCAAGCATCCTTTTCTCAAAAGAGGCATTGTGACAGATCAAGGGATGATCACCGATGAAATCCAAAAAGTCATCCCGGATCTCATCAAAGCTGGGGGATTTACGCAGCTCCTTTTCAGTAATACCCCGGCAGAGTTTAAAAATGCGTGGTGAAATCCAGCTAAGGGAGGGGTTAATTAACTGCTGGTAGGTTAGTTCTTTTTTCCCCACTATTTTCACAGCACCAATTTCGATAATCTCATCAGTCTCGCCCAGACCAGTGGTCTCCAGGTCTAAATACACAACGCCCTCCAGGTTAACCCCTCCTTTCCCTTAGTGCGGCAATTGGTGTCCGTTCAAAGAGGATATGCTTTGTTTCTTGTTTCTTGCAGGGTTTCCTTAGGGAAGTCCCAGCTGGGCACGTTTGGCGTTAAAATGGTTTTCGATCAACTCGGCAGCTTTGAGGGGATCCCCCTCCACGGCAAAGGAAGCTCCAACGACATCATTGGCCCCTTCTGTTAACAGCGCCGCTACATTGGGGCTTCCCAACACCGGGGGCACTGTTCCCAGCACCGTAAAAATTCCCGAACCGATAACATAGGCGCCGATGCTTACCGCCTTTTCGGACATCCATTCCGGAGCAGCCCCCGCCAGGGGCAGTTGGCTGATATCAACATCAAGAGATTTGGCTACCGCAGCCGCCACGACCAGAATACGGCTGATATCCACGCAGGAGCCCATGTGCAAGACCGGGGGGATCTTGAGCGCCTCACAAACTGCCTTCAACCCCGGGCCCGCCTTGGCAGCGGCTTCCGGCAGAAGCAGCCCGGCCTTGGCGCAGGCAATGGCTGAGCAGCCTGTTTCTACTACGAGTATGTCTTTGGCAATTAGTTGCTCGGCAAGAGTAACGTGGCCGTAGTCATGTTTAATCTTGGGGTTATTACACCCTACTACTGCGGCAATCCCCTTAATACTGCCTTCCTTGATTGCATTTAGTAAGGGAGCAAGGGAACCGCCAAGGGCAGATAAAATAGCCTCTACGCTGAAACCGGCCATGAATTCCATTTTGTCGGAGGGGATGAATACTTTGGCTTTGTTCCTGTTAGAATAATTCTCCACAGCAATACGAACAATTTCCCCGGCAGTTTCCAGGGCTTTTCCTTCATCAAAGGCAACATGCTGGGCACCGGGGAATTTGGCTTTCGGTGAAGTAGAAATAATTTTGGTGTGGTAGCATCCGGCCACCTCTGTAAGGGAGGGCATGATGCACTGCACATCAACGATCATAGCCTCGACCGCACCGGTGATAATGGCCAGCTCCTGTTGCAGGAAGTTGCCGGCAATGGGAACGTCGTGTCTCATCAATAGCTCGTTGCCCGTACAACACATACCGGAAATGTTAATCCCCTTCGCACCTTTTGAACGGGCAAGTTCGATCATCTTTGGATCCCTTGCTGCCTGGACGATCATTTCAGAAAGGGTGGGTTCGTGTCCATGGACAACAATGTTTACTTCATCCTCTTTTAAAACACCAAGATTGCTCTGTCCCCTGTGGGGCTTTGGGGTCCCAAATAAAATATCGGATAGCTCCGTAGCCCACATAGAGCCCCCCCATCCGTCCGACAGGGCTGCACGCAGGCCCTGCAAAATCAGGTTTACATAATCGGTGTCCACACCCATATGGGTCCGGTGCATGATTTCTACGATCTCCCTGTCGATCCCCCGGGGCGTAATCCCCAGGTTGTCCCACTTTTCCTTTCTTTGTGCCGGTAAACGTCCAAGAAAATCAAGGCTGCCTTTGCTGATACCAAATTCGTCCAGGGCCCTCCGGGCAATATCTGCAGCAATTTCGTTTTCTGAACGTCCCTCGGTGGGCACATTTAATTCTACGGCCAGGGCCGAAAGTTTCTCTTTATCCTTAATTTTATAATCCGGTGCCTTTCCTTCGGCAGCATGCAGAAGGGTTTCCACAATGTCACGACCGTGATCGGAGTGGGAGGCGGCCCCGGCTGCAATAGCACGCAGCAGGTTGCGGGCCACGATCGTATCGGCATCAGCCCCACAAACTCCCTTGTTTGGGCCGCTGCCAAAGGGATCTATGCGGCATGGCCCCATGTTACAGTTGCGGCAACACAAACCCAGGAGCCCAAAACCGCATTGGGGTTCCTGTTTGTTAAACCGATCCCAGGCAGTTTCAATACCTTCTTTTTCCGCCCTGGATAGCATAGTTTGAGTAGCAGGATCTATGCTTTTTTGAACATATTTATTCTGGCTCATACCCTCTTCTCTCCTTCTCCTTCTAATGTTTTTTTAAATCTATTTTCTATAATTTTTCTATAAAATATAATAATGTTAATTTTTGCCCAACAATGTTCAAGATCCTAAGCATCCTGGAAATTAGCCAGATACTCCTTACGTTTTTCCTTAGCATAAAACGGTATTTCTTGCAGCGTTATCGCCTTTGTCGGGCAAGCAGCTACACAGGCAGGTATGTCCCGCTCCGGGCAGCGATCACATTTCAAAACAACCCGTTTTCCCCTGTCCTGGACAATTGCACCAAAAGGACAGGCCATTACACACATCCAACAACCGATACACTTTTCAAGGGTATGTTTTACAAGTCCGGATTCTTCTTCCCGCCACAAAGCGCCGGTAATGCAAGCCTTAATGCATTGTGCATCTGTGCATTGACGGCACTGCAAAGGAAAGTTAAACTGCTGTCCGGCCTCAACAAAAACCCGCGCAACGGGGAGCTGATCCTCAAAAATAGCAGTATAAATATTTTTGGACACAGAATGTTCCACAGCACAGGCTATTTCACAGCTTTTGCAACCAACGCAGTGTTCAAGGTTAATCAGTAACTCCTTCATGTTTTCACCCCCTTCCGCTATATAACCGGCCTGGATAGTGCCAATGCAGGCTAACAATATCCGGCAAGGCACTTTTCAGGAAAAAAACTGCTGAAACCATCCCGTGTATAGCATACCAGGGTAATAGTTGTCATCTTGTTTCTAGTTTAATTCTAAAAATCTGTATTTTTACTTCTATAAAAAAGCCTTTTTTACCTGCAAAAAAATTTAAAAAATTAAAAGAAACAAACTGCATCCCCATAAAACAACAAAAATAACCGCCCTGCTTTATAGGACGGTAAACTTCATGCGTATATTCTTTCCAAGGGTTTTGATGTCAACAGACTTAAAGTGCCGCTTAAGCGGAATAGGAGGGCTATTACTTCGGTCATAAGCTGCTCCTTATTCCACAATTTCGATCCCTTTCAGATTCAGCCAGGGATCCTCGGCGGTTATCCTATAGCCCTGGACGTTGTTTCTTGTAGCCACGATCTTCTCCTCATGGACAAGGTAGAATGCAGGGAGTTCTTCCAGGATCATTTTCTGGATATCGGTATAAATCTGCTGCTTTTTCACTTCATCCATTTCACTTTCCCCCTGTTGCACTAATTGATCATAGTCAGGGTTGCTGTATTGACTTTTATAATTATGGGAATGGTGAATTTTTACGTGATGCGGGTAAGGCCCCCAAACAAAGAATCCAGTGCGCATCAGGATATCAAAATCACCGTTATTTACCAGATGTTCCTTGGCAGCACCTTCCATCACCTTAATATTCAATTTGAAACCGGCCTCCGCCAGCTGGGCCTGGCAGGCCTCTGCCATCTTCTGCTCTCTGGGACCCCATGTAGGTGAAAAAATCAGATCTACGGCCAGCTCCTTCCCCTCTTTATCCATAATACCATTGCCATCCCTGTCTTCCCACCCGGCTTCAGTTAGAATGTTCTTCGCCTTTTCCACATCCCAACTATAAAGAGGTAGATCTTTAGCACTGTACATCATCACCGGGGAATAAGGACGCCCCTGGGCGGCCACGCCGATGCCGTATAAAATGTTTTTTACTATTCCCTCCGTATCAATAGCATAAGCCAAAGCCCTTCTCACCCTGACATCGTCAAAGGGGGCACGGGCGCAGTTGAACTGCATGAAATCCGTAAAGGTGGTCATCTTCCTATGGACGGTAATCTGGGGATCCTGCTCCAGTTTTTTAGCCTCGGATTCGGGCACTTTGATGCTCATATCCACGTCTCCGGAGGCCAGGGCCATCATTCTTGTTGAGGCATCCGGGATAATTTTGAAGATTACCTTCTCCAACTTTTCCTTGCCGCCCCAATAGTCCTCGTTTCTTTCCAGAACGACTTCCTGCCCTTTGGTATGTTTGACAAATTTAAAAGGGCCGGTGCCGATCGGCTGGATAAAGTTCCCTGCAGCATCGATGCTGGTTGGGCTGACAATAGGCCAGGCCACATGCGTAAGGTAGGTAGGCAAGGGCATCGGCTTCACACAGGTGAATTTTACCGTATAATCGTCCAGTACCTCGATGTTTTCTATCTGCAGTGTTTTTGCCTGCACAACATAGCCATGCTCATTATAGGAATACTGAACTGCTTTGGCGGTAAACGGGGTGCCGTCATGAAACAAGACATCTTTTTTCAAATGAAACAACCAGACTTTCCCATCTTCCAAGGACTCCCAGGAATCTGCCAGGCCGGGTATAAGGTTCAGGTCCTCGTCCAAACGGACCAGGGTTTCATAGATCTGTGCCCAAACAAACCGGGCATCCCCGTCGGGAAACTGGGTAATATCCCAGGTGTTAATATCGGATCCAATCGCTATGGTAAGAACCTGTTCCGGTTTATCGCCCGGCTCGCCTTCCGGTAGTGTCCCCGTTTGTGTATTGCAGCCCCCTGAAACAAAAAGGAAAACTAAAATAAAACAAAATATAATATAGCGCCTTATTTTTTTTCGCAAAACTAAAGCCCCCCTAACAGTTTTTTTGATGGCCCTACTTTAGCAGCCCTTCTACATCCTAACCACTTAACAACTGTTTTAAAGCTGCCGGCAGGCCACAAAATGCCCCGGCGCAACTTCTGCCAGTTCCGGAACCTGTGCACAGGCACTGCCGGCATTAGCGCAAAAAGGGGCAAAACTGCATCCCACCCCCGGGATTTTAGGATTCATTTCCACCGGCGACGGAATCTGTTCCCGGGTATGTCCAAACGCTCGAAAGGTTCCGACCAACCGGGCGGTGTAAGGATGCAAGGGGCTTAGATAAACCTCTTCTGCAGGCCCTATCTCCACTATTCTCCCCTTATACATCACCGCCACCCTGTCACTCATCCAGAGCACAATATCCAGATCGTGTGAAATAAATAAGTAAGAAAGATGATACCGGTCCTGAACCTCTTTAAAGAGATGCAGCACCTGTGCTTGCACGGAAACGTCCAGCATGGAAGTCGGCTCGTCTGCCACAACAAATTCCGGTCGCAGGGAAAGAATGCGGGCCAGCACCAGCCGCTGAATCTGCCCTCCGCTCAGTTCGTGGGGATAGCGGGTAAGGTGTTCCTCGTGGAGCCCAACCTGTTCCAGCAAGCTGCAGACCTGTTCCCTTTCCTGAACTCGATCCCGGGTCAGCTTCCGCAGGCGCAGGGGTTCAACCAGACTGTCATAGATCCTCAGATGGGGGTTGAAAGCAGTTTCCGGATGTTGAGAAATAATCTGCATTTTTTCCCTGATCTTATAAACCTCCCGCGGTTTGGCCGCAAAAACGTCTCGCCCCTTGAAAAAAACCTTTCCCCCGGAAGGGGGAATCAAACGCAGGATCGTACGAGCCAGGGTAGACTTGCCGCAGCCGCTCTCCCCCACCAGGCCAAGGGTTTCCCCCTGTCCAATGGTCAGGGAAACACCGTCAACGGCCTTAAACCGCCGCTTTCTGAGGATCCCTGTCGCATAGATCTTGCTGAGGTTTTCCATCCTGATCAACGAATAAACACCTCACATAGGAACCGTTAAATAACTGCATGGGAGGGCGCCTTTGGGCACATAGTTCCCCGGCCCGTTCACAGCGCCGGTAAAACCTGCATCCGGCAGGAAGGTCCAGCAAACCGGGGCTATGCCCGGGGATGGGATGCAGCCCATTTTCGGGGAGGGAAGCCAGCAGTCCCTGCGTGTACGGGTGCAGGGGTTCTCTTAACACCTTTTCGGCGGGCCCGTGTTCCAAAATCCCCCCGGCATACATGACTGCAACTTCATCGCAGAGATTGGCTGCTACCTTCAAGTCATGGGTAATCAAAAGCAGGGCAGCACCGGTTTCCCTGACCAGTTGCCGGAGCACCCCCACAACCTGGGCTCGCAAAACAGCATCCAGCCCCCTGGTAGGCTCATCGGCAATCAGCAAACCCGGCCTGCCGGTAATACCGGCAGCCGCTAAAGCACGCTGTTTCATCCCACTGCTAAGCTGGTGGGGATATTCCTGCGCCCTTTTAGCAGGTTCCGGCAGTTTTAAAAATTCCAGCATCTCCACCGCCTTCGCCCAGGCTTCTTCCCATTTAATTTTTCTATGCAGAAGCAGGCCTTCGGCAATTTGGAAACCTATCTTTAAAACCGGATTCAAGGAGGTAGAGGGACTCTGTGGGAGGAGGGCAATCTCCCTTCCCCTTAAACGCCGCAACCTGCCGGCATCCATGGTCAGGATTTCTTCCCCCTTGTAGCGTATTTCCCCATTGATAACGGCATTGCGTGGTAAAAGGCGCAGAATGGACATTCCCAGCACCGATTTGCCACATCCTGTTTCTCCAATGAGGCCAACAGTTTTTCCGGCGGGAATATTCAAATTAACCCGATCACAGGCCTTGATTATCCCCTCTTCGGTATAAAACATCGTCGTCAAATTGCGAATGCTTAGTAAAGCCAACAGAATCCCTCCTCCTATTCGATTGCTTTTTCCCTCAGCCTGGGGTCAAATACATCGCGCAATCCGTCGCCCAGGAAATTAAAGGACAGCACCGTAATCAGGATGGCCAGGCCGGGGAAAATGGTAAGATGCGGAGCTGTTTGCAAAAAGATTTTGCCGTCGCTTAACATTGAACCCCAGACCGGTATGGGGGGCTGCACCCCCAGCCCCAGAAAACTTAAACCGGCAGCCGCCAGGATGGCCTGGCCTATGCCCAGGGTAGCCATCACGATCACGGGTGCAAGCACATTGGGCAGCAGATGCCGGTACATAATATAGAAGCTGCCGGCCCCCAGCGCCCTTGCCGTTTCCACAAAATCCTTTTCCTTTTCCGCCAGCACCGCCCCCCGGACAACCCGGGCATAGCCCATCCATCCCACCAGGGCCAGGGCAAAAAGGAGATTGAACATACCGGGACCCAAAAGCCCGGCGACAACCAGAGCAAGGATCAACCCGGGAAAAGCCAAAAATATATCTGCAACCCTCATGATAATTTCGTCGATCACCCCGCCATAAAACCCGGCCAGCATCCCCAGGACCGTTCCAATTATAGCAGAGATTGCGGTCACAATCACGCCGATAGCCAGGGATATTCTCGTGCCAAAAATGACCCTGCTGAAAATACAGCGGCCAAAGTCATCCGTTCCAAAGAAATATTCTGTGGAGGGTTTTAAAAGCGCCCGCTCCAGATCCTGCTGGTAGGGGTGGTGTGGAGCCAGAAAAGGGGCAAAGATTGCCACCACAATCAATAGCAAAATGATCGCCAGCCCCGTTACAGCCATTTTGTTTTTTTTGATCCGGGCATAGGTTAAGTTGTGCTTGACCGTTGCTGCTGTTGGTACTGCTTCCGGTGTTGATGCTGATGATCTCAAAAGGAGCCCTCCTTTTCGTACCTGATCCTGGGGTCCAGGTAAACATAGGAAATATCCACCAGTAAGTTAATCAGCACAAAGAGCATGGCAAACAGAAAAACACACCCCTGAATCATGGAATAGTCCCGGGCAAAAATAGAATCCACCAGCAACTTTCCAAGGCCCGGCCAGGCAAAAATAGACTCTACGATTACTGTCCCTTCCAACAAATGCCCTATTTGCAGGCCAACAACGGTGACTACGGGAATAAAGGAATTTTTTAGCGCATGGCTAAAAACTATCTTTCCTTCGCTTAACCCCCTGGATCTGGCAGCGGTAATATAGTCCTGCTTTAATACACTAAGCATGCTGGAACGCATCAACCTGGTGGTAATAGCGGCCATTCCCGTACCCAGCGTTACCGCCGGCAAAAAGATATGCCGTAAACCCCCATAGCCATAAACCGGAAACCATCCCAGAGTCACGGCAAAGAAAAGTATGAGCAGCAGCCCCAGCCAGAAATTAGGGATACTCACTCCCAGCAAAGCACCGGTCATGGTCAAATAATCAAGAGGGGAATACTGCTTCACAGCAGAAATAATTCCCGCGGGTATAGCAATCAAAAGGGAAACAAAAAGGGCGGCCAGGGCCAGTTGAAAGGTGGTTGGGAGTTTCAAAAGGATCTCCTCCTGCACAGGATCACCGGTAATAAGTGAACGCCCCAGATCCCCACTGACAGCGCGACCCAGCCAACGTAAGTACTGGACATACAGGGGAGCATCCAGGCCCTCTGCCACCCGGATCTGCTCCACATTTTCTTTGGTCAGATTTTCCAGGCCGTACCTGGCAACGGCCATTAACTCCGCAGGATCCCCCGGGGCCAGGTGCATCATCGTAAAGGTAACCAGCGTCACTCCAAGGACGACAATAACTAACATCGCCAGCCGCCGGACAATATATTTGAGCATCCGCTACACCCCGTTAAACTTATAGTTGTTACTTACATTTTTATCGTGTTACCACTTCTCCGTCAACTTCCCTTTCTCCTGCCCAAGCTCAAATTTCTCTTTTAACCTAAAGGTATGGAGAAAAAGTGGGAAAAATACTGTCTGAGACCTATTGAAAAAGCCGGTTTTATAAAAAACTGCCCCTATTGTCATCCTGAGCGATAGCATTGTCATCCTGAGCGATAGCATTGTCATCCTGAGCTATAGCATTGTCATCCTAAACGATAGCATTGTCATCCTAAACGATAGCATTGTCATCCTAAACGATAGCATTGTCATCCTAAACGATAGCATTGTCATCCTAAACGATAGCATTGTCATCCTAAACGATAGCATTGTCATCCTGAGCGATAGCGAAGGATCTTGGTTTTAAGCTGCTTAATAGATTCTTCATTCACTTCGTTCATTCAGAATGACACAATTTGGGACTTTTTCATTCGGAATAACACAATGACACAATTTGGGACTTTTTTATTCGGAATAACACAATGACACAATTTGGGACTTTTTCATTCGGAATAACACAATGACACAATTTGGGACTTTTTCATTCGGAATAACACAATGACACAATTTGGGACTTTTTCAGTAGTCTCATACTGTCCAGGGATTAACAGGTTTTACTTTTAAAGAACGGTTTTATGTTATATCATTAAATTAAATTACGTGGCATCCTAAATTGCACGGCATCATAAATCTAAACCTGACAGGAGTGGAAAAAATGGCTATTTATGAATTTGAAGGCAGGAGGCCCCGGATAGACGCTACTGCCTTTGTTTATCCTGAGGCAACGATCATTGGAGATGTGGTAATCGGGAAGGGGTGTTATATTGGCCCCGGCGCTTGCTTGCGGGGCGACTGGGGATCGATAGTAGTCGGTGATTTTTCAAATATACAGGAAAACTGTGTAATCCATTCTGCCCCCAATATCACAACTGTGCTGGGAAAGAAAAATCATATTGGCCATGGGGCCATTCTACATGGGCCTGTACTGGAGGAACACGTGGTGGTCGGTATGGGGGCAATCGTCATGGACGATGTTAAAATAGGGGCGGGCTGCTGTATCAGCGCCGGTGCGGTCGTTACGGCGAGAACAGTTTCCCCGCCGGGGAGGTTACTTGTAGGTGTCCCCGCCAAAGATCACGGCAAAGTGGATCTGGAAATGGAAAATTACCTCCAGTATGGCACGAGCCTCTATATTGCCCTTCCCCCCCGTTGTTATAAAGGTCTGGTGCCCCTGGATCTTAAGGATGTACTGACTGAAAAATAAAGGTATATACCTTATTAAATCTAATTAACTGTTTTGTCCTATTACTGTCGTTGATTGTCTCCTTCAAAAAGAATTCTAAGGATCTGGTTTTTTATCTCCGTTTTCCCGCTTATTGCCCGATGCAAAATGGGTCTCTGCTCCAGAGCCTGAAGGGAGAAATGAACCGGAACACCGCTAAGGCTGCTTAACCGGTGCAGCATGGCATGTTCGTCATTTCCCGGGGGAAAAACCTGGTGGCCAAGGGCCTCAAGGACGCTACCGCAGAATTTAAAAGGACTTGCCGTGGAGATAATAACTGTCCTGGTCGGATCCCCTGTGCCGGCCACATATTTCCGGTAAACTTTGTAACCGACGGCGGTGTGGGTGTCGATCAGGTAACCTTTGTCATCAAATATATCCCTGATAGCCTCAAAGGTTTCGCCTTCATCAGCAAAACCCGCAGCTATCACCTCCGCTATTTTCTCCCTTGTTTCATAACCAACTTCAAAAAGCCCCTTTTCCTTTAAGTCCTCCATCCACTCTTTTATTTTTCCTGCATCATGGCCGGTAACCCCAAAAAGGAACCTCTCCAGGTTGCTGGAAATAAGGATGTCCATGGAGGGACTGCTTGTTTGTATGAAATCCCTATTGGAGTCATAGACTCCAGTATGGAAAAAATCCGTTAAAACTTTATTTTGGTTGGAGGCACAGATCAGTTTATGCACGGGGAGCCCCATGCAGCGAGCATACCAGCCCGCCAGAATGTTACCGAAGTTGCCTGTAGGAACAACAAAATTTATTTTTTCACCAGGAATGATCGTTTTTTGCCGCAAAAGATACAGGTAGGCCCAAAAATAATAGACAATTTGCGGTAAAAGACGTCCCCAGTTGATGGAATTGGCAGAGGAAAGCTCAAAACCCCGTGCAGCAAGGTCCTTTTTCAGAAATTCGTCGGCAAAAACTTCTTTAACCGCAGTTTGACAATCATCGAAATTACCTTCGACAGCTACGACATGCGTGTTCATGCCGCCGGTGGTCACCATTTGCAACTCCTGTACCTTACTGACACCGCCATGGGGATAAAAAACAATGATCCGAATCCCGGGCACGTCTTTAAAACCTTCCAGGGCAGCCTTGCCGGTGTCCCCGGAGGTAGCCACCAGTATGATAGTTTCCGCGGAACCACCGGTTTTTTCCTTGGCCAGC
>JBMNNS010000054.1:0-11623 GCA_050942625.1 Dethiobacteria bacterium | reverse complement strand
TACCCTTTGAAGGTTTAGATTCATATACTGCCGGGAATGGTTCAATGAAAGGCGTGCTGGCAAAGCTGTTCACCTTGTTTAATCAGACCGGGGAAAACATGGATAAGGCTAGCCTGGTTACTTATTTATCAGAGTGCCTTATTATTCCTAATGTAGCTTTACAGGATTTCGTTGTCTGGGAAGAAATCGATAATTTTCATGCTAAAGCTACTATATCCTATTACGGTATTACTGCCAGCGGTATCTTTGCGTTTAATGAAAACGGTGAAATGCTTTCTTTTACAACCGACGACAGGGAGGCTACAGCAATTGATGGTACCAGTGAAAAGGTTAAGTGGTCAGCAGTTTGTAGTGAGTATGCGGAAACAAACGGTATCAGAAGGCCGACTGTTTTGCGAGCAATTTGGCATTATGATGATGGCGATCTTGTTTATTTTGACGGAAAAGACATTGTTATTGAATTTGATTACGAACAAACGAATTGAGCAGTATTTTAAGCCACACGCGATATCCTGCTGGCATTTTGTGCCTTGAGCGAAGCGAAAAGAATGGATAGAATCAAAAAAGCCGCCAATCGGCTGATAATGGAGGTTAAAGCTAAAAATGGTAAAGGATAGGTTTTGTAACCCTGATAAACTGCTACACTGCAGTCTTGCATTCATTGCGCTGTTTCTTGTTCAGGTATTTGCCGGCAAATCTGGATGGTTCGTTGCCGATCTGTTCTCCTATGATTCATTTGACCCCGATCATCTTTTTGCCCGGCTGTCCGTTCATCACATCGTTCAAATGCTGATTGCGCTGGCTGTTATTATGGTGTTAAGTAAGCTGATCAAAGCGGATTTCGGCTTTTGGCTCAGAGACTTCAAAAAGGGAGTGCGATATTTCCTTATATTTACCGCTGTGATTGCCGTGATCGCGCTGATATATCACATACTTATGTATGTCCTCGGCCAGGGGCTGGCATATGATTTTCCGTTAACCAAAAGGAATGTTCTTGGAACTCTGGGCTTTCAACTGTTTTTAAGTGGTACCTCTGAAGAGATTCTGTATCGCGCGCTGCCTGTTACGGTTCTTGTTTATGTTTTCGGGAAAAACATCAGCGATGTAACGGAAGGGGGCCTTTACATGATTCAAGGGTATAGGAATGAAAGTGATCATCAGGTAAAAAAGTCAGGTGTTGTGTATATTATAAGGGTTCATGCACAGCTATTGATAATAGCGGTTGCATATTTTATCGCGGCAGGAAGTCTCAATATAGGGAGAGCCTGGCTTTATTTCGGTGTTGCGGCCGTTACATACTTTGTAAGTTCATTGATATTTATAAAATACAATCCCGGGCTTATTAATGAAAGGGCTAAGAGAAGGGAAAACACCAAGTCATGGGATAAGGTGCTATTAAGCTTGTATTTGTTGATCGGTTTTCTCGGAACACATATTGTTGCCGGATTGGATAGTAGATTTGAATGGTCGAGCCTGGACATGATATATTAAGCTTTGTTGCCATTCCGTTCATGATAGGTTCTCTTTATGCCTTAATCTGCACGGCTGCTGTCTTTATCATTATGTTCATCCGGACTGCATTGGAAGATAAAATGCTGCAAAAGGAGCTACCGGGATACTCTCAATATGCCAAGGAAGTGAAATTCAGATTTATCCCTGGTATATGGTAATTATTATTAAAGGAAGGTGAATGAAAATGAATCATATTCTTTTGGTAGAAGACGATTTGAGTATTATTGACGGGCTTGAATTTTCACTTCGAAAAAACGGTTTCGATGTCGACATTGCCAGAACGGTGAAAGAAGCATTTCTTGCTCTTAATGACAAAACCTATGACTTGCTGATTCTTGACCTGGCTTTGCCTGATGGAAGCGGATTTGAGATATGCAAAAAAGTGCGCCGGTCATCTCATGTGCCGATTATTTTTTTAACTGCCTCGGACGAAGAAGTAAATATCGTTATGGGATTGGATATGGGAGGCGACGATTATATTACCAAACCCTTTAAGCTAAACGAACTGATTTCAAGAACCAATGCGCTGCTGCGGCGCAGCAAACTTTCAAAGGGTTCGCAGCATGAGCTTGCATCCAACGGCATAAGAGTCAAACTTTTGGAAAATCGTGTATGGAAGGATAACCGCGAGATTGAACTCACCGCTTCCGAATACAGGTTATTATGCCTGCTGATGCAGCATCCCAACAGTATTTTGACCAGGGGAACGATATTGGCCAGATTGTGGGATAATAGCGGCAACTTTATTGACGATAATACCCTGTCCGTTTATGTGCGCAGACTTCGCGAGAAAATAGAAGACGACCCTGAAAATCCACTGTTTTTGCTGACGGCGCGAGGTTTGGGCTATCGATGGAATATTGTAAAGTGAGTTGATTCTATGAAGATTTTTCTGAATAAAGAGATAAAACTGCTTTTTATGGTGTTGGGCGTTTTTTCCCTTCTTTTAATAGCATTGGGGATTTTGGCTGCAAGAATGGCTGCGGATGACTATAAGCAGAAAATGATTGCCCATGATTATCAAATCGCAGGATATTTAACGCAGAACGGCGTGGAGAAATCGCTGGTTATTCGTGCGTTTACGGCGGAAAAATCAAACGAGGATGCGGAAACGGGCCAAAAGCTGCTTCAAAAGACAGGATACAGCGGTACCGTTCAAAACGATCTCCTTCCGGATATAGAGCGTTTTTACCAAAAGCATGCTGCCATAGTGCTGATCATTTTGATTATGTTTTCCATAATAACTGGCGCGGTTGTTTTGCTTTTTGTTTTGCGCCACTATAAGAGAATTGAAGAAGCGGAATTAAGGCTACGAGACTTTATGGCAGGCAATATCGGCATCCGTTTGGACGATTACCAGGAAGGCAGTTTATCCAAGCTTTTTGCGGCGGTCAATTTAATGGCTACTTCGCAGGTTGCTCATATTGAAAAAGAAAAACAAGGCAGGGAATTCTTGAAAGATACCATTTCAGATATATCGCACCAGATAAAAACGCCTCTGGCCGCGCTCAGAATGTATAACGAAATCATACAAAATGAGAAAACCGGAAATAGTGTCGTAGACAATTATTCATTAAAAATAGAACGCGAAATATCAAGAATAGAGTCGCTGATCCTGAATCTTCTGAAGCTGGCACGATTGGATGCCGGTTCCATCCAGTTGGAAATATCGGAGCAGAACATAAAGGAGTTTCTTGAGGAAGTTGTGAGAGGTTTTAGCACCAGGGCGAAAGTGGAAGGTAAAGAATTAACACTTAACTGCGATGATCATATTGCTATGAATTTCGACCCGGAATGGCTGATGGAAGCGATCGGTAATATTATAAAAAATGCTCTGGATCATACAGGTTCTCAAAATAAAATTGAAGTCTGCTGCAGCGAAACCCCCTTGTCAATCCAGATTACGATCAAAGACAACGGGACGGGGATTCATCCCGAGGATATGCATCATATATTCAAAAGATTTTACCGAAGCCGTTTTTCAAAGGAAAAACAGGGGATTGGCATTGGGCTTGCCCTGTCAAAGAGCATCATTGAAAAACACGGGGGCACCATTACGGTTCAGAGCGAGCTTGGGAAAGGGGCCGCGTTCAATTTATTCTTTCCAAAGCTTTCAAAACTGTAAGGCGCCATTCACCTGAGAGTAAGAAAGGAGAGCTATACTTATCGAAAAAACAAGGGGTTGATTGTTTGAAAGTATTGATAACCGAAAATTTATGCAAAACATATGGCGCAGGGGAAACAAAAGTAGAAGCTCTCAAAAATGTGTCGTTTTCAGTTTCAAAAGGAGAGTTTGTAGCAATCGTTGGGCCATCCGGTTCAGGAAAAAGCACCTTATTGCATCTTATCGGCGCGTTGGATACGCCCACTTCCGGCAAGGTGCTTCTTGACGGGAAAGACGTTTTTGGAATGAAAGAAAAGGAGCTGTCAGTTTTTCGTAGGAGGAACATCGGATTTGTCTTTCAGGCATATAATCTTGTTCCGGAACTCAATGTGGAAGAAAACATAATTTTGCCTTTGCTGCTCGATTACCGAAAGCCGGAAAAAAACTATATTGATGAACTGCTGAACGTATTGGGGCTTGCGGAAAGAAGACACCATTTGCCTCATCAGCTTTCAGGAGGCCAGCAGCAGCGCGTCGCCATTGCACGGGCATTGGCAACCAGACCTGCAATAATATTGGCGGATGAGCCGACCGGAAACCTGGATTCCAAAAACAGCCGGGATGTAATAAATCTGATGAAAACGTTTGTTGAAAAGTATAAGCAGACACTTATCTTGATTACGCACAATCAGAACTTTGCGTCATTTGCCGACCGTGTGCTGGACGTAGAGGACGGCGTTGTTACGGAGTTGGGAGGCGGTCAGCGATGAACAGCTATCTTTCAATTGTTCCCAAGTATTTATCGACACACAAAAAAGGATCAATGCTGGCCATCATCAGCGTTGCCATATCTGTTGCTTTGGTGACGGGCATATTCTCAATGCTGGACGTTTTATTACAGTTTGAAAAGATACAAGTCATCCATGATTACGGGAATTTTCACATTGCCATCGAAAACGCATCCGAAGAAGAAATGCAGTTGATTCGCAGCCGTGTCGACGTGCAAAACGCTGGGCTGTGGATGGATTTCGGCAAGGCATTAATAAACGGCAAGGAATGCAAACTCGGAGCCCTTGACCAGGACTTTGCACCGAATATGAACATTGAACTTACGCAGGGCAGATATCCAAAAGAAAAAAATGAGCTTATGCTTGAGCAATGGGCAATTGAAGACCTCAGGTTAGAGGTGAACGACAAGGTTAATATATCCATTGGTAACGGATCATCGAAAGAATTTGTAATTAGCGGCGCCTACATGGACTTAGGCTCTACTAAAGCGTCGGGGATCCCCGGGCTATTATTATCCGTCAGCGGTGCCAAAGAGTTGACCTATGCCGGCAAGAGTTATTATCTTGTGCTGTTTAAAGACGGTGTAAAAGTTATGAAAGCAGAAGCCGAAATTAAGAAAGCGTTCAATATACAAGACAATAGAGTTGGACGCAATGATCACCTGCTGGCCGTAATAGGACAAAGCACCAATAAAACCGCTATAGGAATTTATCAAACCGGAGCGATTTTGTTCTGCATGGTTCTGATTGCCGGCATAATGATGATTTATAATACTTTTAACATTTCGGTGATGGAAAGAATCCGCCAGTTCGGGCTTTTGCGGTGCATCGGGGCATCCCGGTCGCAAATAAAGAAGATGGTTAAGAGGGAAGGTTTGCTCATTACGGCAAAGGCAATACCAATTGGGGTAGCTGCAGGACTATTTATAACTTTTCTGTGCTCGGCAATACTTAAATACTATAACAGCAGCCTTTTCGGCGAGATGCCGCTCTTCAGCTTCAGCATCATTGGAATAGCTGCGGGTGTCGGGGTTGGAATGCTTACAGTATTTATTGCCTGTCATCTTCCTGCCAAAAAGGCGGCAAGCGTTTCTCCCATAAATGCTGTAGCTGAAAACATTGAAATTAAGATTCCCAAACAAAAAAGCAGGGGATACTTAACAAGAATATTTCATGTGGAAACGGCTATGGGCATTAATAATGCTTTTATGAAGAAAAAAACTCTATTTTTAATGTCATGCTCAATTGCAGTAAGCATTATTATATTCTTGGGATTTCAGGTATTTGTTGATTTCATGCATTATGGCCTAAAAACAACAAAGCCATATACGCCGGATATTTCGCTTACATCCGAGCAGAGCTTGAATAATTTATATGAAAAACTTTCGGATTTGAGCGGTGTAAAAAAAGTTTATGGTAGGATGTTCAGCCATGTTGATGCCACCTTTGATGCCGCGAGGCTGACTGAAGATTATAAAAAAATTGTCGGCGATATTCAAAAAATCGATGGCGGGCTGTTTATACCGCCTGAAAAATCCTGGCTGGTATCCTATGACCAAAATCAGCTGAATTGGGCTAAAACGGATTTGATTGCCGGAGAACTTTCCGAAGAAAAGTTGAACGAAAGGAACGGGATAATAGCAGTTGCCCGACCCTTAAGGAACAGCGTCAGCATGGAAACTGCCGCCCTGCAATTGGGTGATAAGGTTTATATTCGAACTCCCGGCGGGACAAAAGAAGTGACCGTTATGGCTATCCTCAATAAACTCCCCTTTGGTGATTCCGTGAATTCATTGACGACATTTATCACCACCGAGAAGTTATTTAAGGAATTGACCGGAGAATCGACATTCAAGGTGATAGATATCCAGCTTAATAAATCAGGGCAGGAGCAAACTGTTGATGAAATAAAGGGTTTGCTGGACAGTTCGGTTTTGTTTCGTGACTATCGCCAGAAAAACGCGGAAGTTGATCAGACATTTCTTACAATGGCCGTTTTTATTTATGGTTTTGTTGCCGTTATTGCATTGGTTGGCGCGTTGAACCTGATAAATACCATGTATACCAGCGTAGTCGCAAAAACTCGAAATCTGGGGGTTATGAGAGCTATAGGCATGTCCGGCAACCAGCTTAATAAAATGGTGCTGGTGGAAGCACTCACATACTGCATAATAGGATACATTGCCGGATGCATTTTAGGTATAGCTTTGCAAAAGGCGCTTATTTACAATTTCCTGCCGCGACTCACTGCCACATGGACGTTTCCACTCATACAAATTCCTGTAATACTCATTGTTATACTTTTAGTGACAATTATTTCGATTATTAATCCGTTAAAGCGAATTAAAGCAAAAGGAATTTCCGAGATTATCGGATCGTTATAAAATTGCAAACGCAAGGACTTCATGGTATGAAATCATGCCTATATTTTTTTGCAGAATCCAGAAGAGAAGGTAGAGCCACATAATCACAGATTTGCAGGGATAAGCAGTGAAGCTATCTTTGTAGAGGGTGGCCATATACATGGGATATTAACTAATGTTGTAGCCGTATCCATATAAGCAGGATTTTTTCCTTTTGGCACGAATAATGTGGCAATGTGCATGTAACTTCTAATGGGGAAAATTATAATGGAAGACACCTTAAAGAATCGGTTTATAGAGGCGCAAGGGTAGTAAAAAATGCACGTACCCTGATAATAATTGCCGGCGCCGGGGCGGGCGTAGATTCAGGGCTTCCCGACTAAATACCATGCGGGCCAAGAAGATCCTGCGTTGCCCCCGTTGTGGAGAGGTTCCCAGGCCAAATGTGCTTATGTTCGGCGATTTTTCCTGGATTAGCCGGCGCTCAGACCAACAGGGTAATAATTTCCGCGCCTTTTTAAACAGTGTCCTTCCCCACTGGCAACCATTGAACTCGGCGCCGGGACCGCCATCTCTACGATACGCAATATGAGCGAAAGCCTGGGAAGAAAAAAGGTGCCGTTGTAATACGCATCAACCCGCGCGATTACCATATTTCCCCGCCCCATATATCAATTCCCTGCAGAGCCCTTGAAGGGCTTCAGGGTATAAATCGCCTTTTGCTTTGCTAAATTTCTATATTTCATTGACCACTATCTCTCCGCTGCCTAATACCACAGGAGAGGAGTAAAAAAATTTATCCACGGTGCAAAACCCCGTGGATAAAGGATTTCAGAATATCTGAAACTACTTTTTATTAAATAATAAGGTGGTTTACTATATGAAAAAAATAACTGCTTTTATCGGAAGCGCGCGGAAAAAAGCAACTTATCAGGCAATTCAGGAGTTTGAGAAAAACTTGAAACAACAGAGGAGATCGACTTTGAATATGTTTTCTTAAGTGAGTATAACCTGAAGTTTTGCCAGGGCTGCTGTCAATGCTTTGAAAAAGGAGAAGAATTAAACTTTCGTTTAAAGAAAATTAAAGAAATTATTAACAGCCCTTCAACAATTCAATAGTCGAAAGGAGAAATAAAGATGTCTAATAAAAAAATATTCGAGGGCTTTGATTTTAGCTATAATCCATATGAAAAAGAGGCTAGGAAACTATGGGGTAACTCAGCAGTAGACGAATCTAACGCAAAAATAGCGAAATTGTCTAAGTCCGAGCAAAAAGAATTGGCTGAAAGATTCAATGCAATATATAAGAATCTGGCTGCACTTCGCCATCTTCCGGCTGATTCAAAAGAAGCTCAAGCTGCAATTAAAGAGTGGTATGTATTTTTGAACGAAATAGGCAATTATTCCCTTGAGGCGTTCAAAAATTTAGGTCAAATGTACGTGGATGACATACGCTTCACTGAAAGTATTGATCAATTTGGTCAAGGCTTAGCAAAGTTCATGCGCGACACAATGGCTGTTTATGCTGATACAAATAAATAAAAAAATAAAGCACCTGACAACTCAGCCTTAAACGAATAAATGGTTGCTTTTTGAGGCATAATTATGGTATAATAAGTCCACAAAAGGAGGTCAAATAATTATGCCAAAAATTATTCCAATTCGCGATTTAAAAAATACAAGTGAGATTTCACAGATGTGTCATGAATCGGATGAGCCTATTTTTGTAACTAAAAACGGATACGGGGATATGGTGATCATGAGCATGAAAGTGTATGAAGAAAAAATGTTCATGTCCGATGTGTACCACAAGCTGAATGCTGCTGAAGGGCAATTGACGGAGGGGAAAATACTTGACGGGGATGAATCTCTGAAGAGTATTAAAGAAAAGTACAATGTATAAGCCGGTTGTCACAGAACTTGCCCATCAGGATTTGGACAATATTGTATCCTACATTGCCATCTAATTGGCGAATCCGACGGCTGCGTCAGATTTTCTTTACGAGGTTGGCAAGTGTTACAGCTATCTAAAAAGCAATCCGATGATGTATTCCAAATGTAACGATAGCCGATTGGAAAAAGAAGGGTACCGTAAAGCCGTTATAAAAAACTATATCCTTGTCTATAAAGTAGATGAGAGCAATAAAACGGTAATTGTTTTACGGTTCTTCTACGGCGCCAGGGATTATGCTAAATTGTTGTAATTATTAATAATTTGGGCATGGAAATTGAAGATTAATAGCGGCACACCCTTAAGCAGAAAAGTCCCACCGCATTTCTGCCAAAAAGTATGCATACCCCGGGTGTAAAAATTCATAGGGGTGTGCGTTTTTTGTTTAGGGCGTGCAAACAATTTAGCAGAAATAAGAAGAGGTTATAATAGCTATGTCGTTGTGTAAAATGAAATAGTTGACCATTATGTCGTACTGTGATATAATCACGGTGCGACAGTTTTACCATGACATATAATTCATGAGGCGTGTGAGAAATGAATGCTGAGAAAGTGAAGAAAGCTTATATGCCGATGACGGAAACTGCCTTTTATATTTTGCTTTCCTTATCGGAGCCTCGGCACGGCTATGGAATAATTAAGTTCGTAGAAGAACTAACCGAAGGCAGAATTAAACTTGGCTCCGGCACTGTTTATGGCACGCTATCTAAAATGCAAAAGGATAACATTATCACAGTTTATGCTGATGGCCAACGCAAAACTATCTACGAAATTACTCCTATAGGTAAAGAATTAATCCGCGCGGAAATTGCTCGCATTGGCAAACTGCATGCCAACGCTAAAGCCCTGGAGGTGAAGTTTCATGACTAAACGGGTATTTAGGCCCTTTTGGTGTTATGATGTAATAGCTACTGAACAATGGTTTGCTGATATGGCAGCTTCCGGTCTTTTGCTCCAATCGGCTAATTTTAGGAAAAGAGTATTTAATTTTATAGAAGCTGAACCCCAGAAGATTATCTATCGGATTGATTATGATAAAGATGGAAGGGGGTTGAGCCAAACATTGACAGGATGCGGCTGGGGAGCGGTTGCAACCGGCAGACAGTGGGTGATTTATGCCAACAAAGACATTGAAGTAACCCTTTTCCCCCAACGAGACAGGGTTATAGCTAAAACTCGCTCCCTGGCACAATTATCAGTTATATTATTATGCTTTGTCGGGGTATTCCTGCTGATTTCCACCGGAGTAACAGCCTCTGTTATATGGGGTAGTACAAAAACAGAGTACGTGCCGGCACCTTATCCAATACTAGATTACTTTCCGTACTTCCTTATTATATTAAATATCTCCTTTTTGACATGGGTCATCTATACGTATATTAAAACAAGAAGGTCATTAAAACATTTTTCTGCTGCCAGTGGCTTCAGTGTTGACCCTACACTGGTAGATCTTCCCAATCAATGGATTCAAGTCCCAGGTGATTTATCGGGATTAATTAAAAAGAAAAAGTTATTCTGGATTTACAATCTAGAGCAAACTATGGATTGGCTAGAAACCCAGGCTGGCAAAGGGCTTTTACTGAAGCATATTCGCCATAACTCCTTTTTCTTTGAAAAAACTGAGCCAAAGCATCTAAAATACTTTTTTGATACTCAACAGAATATTAACGAGGGGTACTTCGATATTCATCTCAAGGCGGGTTTTGATTTGCTGTATGATTCCAGGCTGCAGTTTGGCAGGCTGATACTATGGAGTAAACAATACTCTCCAGGAGAACCGGCACCTAAAATGTACACAGATAAAAAAGAACACCTGGCCAGTGCCAGGCGCCTATTAATGAATAATTTGAAAACCATAGCGTATTGGCTAGTGTTAGGAGCAATACAACTATTTATTAGCTTGTCATCCATATATGACCAAATTAACCAATGGATTTGGATGCCTATAACAGGATTATGGATAATACTAATGGTGTTTAATCTTATCGTTCTATTCATGGCAGTAAAATCCTATATGCGGGCGAAACAAAAGCTGACAATGGTATAAAACCGGGCTATTCGCTCTTAGGTAAAATTGCGCTCATATAAATGTCGAATTTACCTCTTGGCACACCTTTCTGCCAAAAAGTATGCACACCCCGGGTGCAGAGTTTACAAAGGGGTGTGCAAAAAATATAGATAGGTAACCTAAATCCTGGAGAAATTAAAGAATGGGTCTCCTTCATTTTTTGAACGGCTGGTGGTTGATTTGCTGCTTAAAATGGGTTATGGAGGGTCCCGTGCAGATGCCGGCCATGCCATTGGTAAAAGTGGAGATGAAGGCATCGATGGGATCATTAAGGAAGATAAACTGGGATTGGACATCATTTATATCCAGGCGAAACGATGGCAAAACCCAGTTGGTCGGCCAGAAATTCAAAAATTTGTAGGTGCCTTGGTAGGGCAACGGGCAAAAAAAGGGGTGTTTATCACAACGTCGACATTCACAAAAGAGGCTGTTTCCTATGCTGAAAGCATAGAAAATAAAGTTGTGCTGATTGACGGTTACCAACTGGCCAAGTATATGATCCAGCATAACCTGGGCGTGTCGACCAGTGAAGTGTACGAGGTTAAACGGATCGACACGGATTATTTTGAAGATTGAAACTTTGACGGGGGCTTGAGAAAATGGGTCGTATTCAACTGGGCTGGATCGATTACTCTTCGGAACACCGCAATAAAGTGATGGCGGTGTTACATGCACTGACAGCCCCAGGGGCTGTCGACGAGCTTGGCATCGGCCAGATTCGGGACGGCTTTGCAAACCTGCTTTTCCCAGGAACATCTACCATTCAGACCCGGGCAAAATATTTTTTTATTGTACCTTATCTATTAATGGAGTTGGAGCAGCAGCGCCACCTTACAC
>JBMNNS010000053.1:0-11667 GCA_050942625.1 Dethiobacteria bacterium | reverse complement strand
AATTGATATTATTGCCCTCGTTTTGGGACACCCGACCATTTCTACCTTTTTGCCATCCAGCGTTTCCTTCAATTTTGGCAAATACTGGGCGGCAATCTTTTCATGCACTAAAAGGGTTTCTGTAGCGTTGCATACCGCCACATACTGTGTTTTTGAATCAACGACAACTTTAATGGCCATATCAAGATCTGCATCCTCGTCTACATAGCAATGGCAGATCCCATCGGCATGGCCCAAAACCGGAATTTTGGAATTGTCCATGATATAGCGCACAAAATCGTTGGAACCCCTGGGAATAAGCAGATCAATATAACGATCCATTTTAAGCATTTCATCAACATCGGCCCTTGTTTCCAAAAGAGCGGCCCATTTTGCCGGGATTCCAGCTTCTACTGCCGAATCGATAATAATATCAGCCAGGATACGGTTAGTTTTCATCGCTTCAGATCCGCCTTTTAGGAGAACACCGTTTCCACTTTTAAGGCAAAGGGTCGAAATCTGGACCAGGGCATCCGGTCTGGATTCAAAAATAATACCGATAACTCCAATAGGACAGGTCACCTTATATAGCTCCAACCCCTCGTCCAACTCCGTAGAAAGCAAGGTCTTGCCTACAGGATCCTCAAGTTTGATCAAGCTCTGGATGCCGTCAACAACCTCAGCAATTTCATCTTCACCAAAAAGCAATCTTTTCAAAAGCGGCTCGGGTAAATTTTCTTGCTTACTCCTTTCTAGATCCTCCTGATTGGCCCTGATAATTTCAACTTTCCTTTCGTCCAGGGACTTTGCTATTTGTGCCAGCGCTTTATTTTTTAATTCCGCCCCGGCAGCCGCCAGCTTGGTGGCAGATTCTTTCACCTGACGCGCCAGTTCATTCATGCTCCCCCATAACCCCTTTCGTGTATTATGTACCTCCATACTATAATATAACTTGGTACAAGAGGCAAGAGACAAGAATCAGGAGGGGAAAATGGGCAAGAAAAAAGGTGCAAGAAAAAAGCGACGCCATGGGACGATTTCGAAACCACTGAAAAAGCCGGTTTTATAAAAAACTGCCGCTATTGTCATCCTGAGCGAAGCATTGTCATCCTGAGCGAAGCATTGTCATCCTGAGCAATAACATTGCCATCCTGGCGAAGCATTGTCATCCTGAGCGATAGCGAAGGATCTTAGTTTTAAGCTGCTAAAAAGATTCTTCATTCACTTCGTTCATTCAGAATGACACAATTCGGGACGGTTTCAGTGGTCTCGAACCGTCCCATGGCACATGGCATAGAGGGCTCCATTCCCCACAAGGGTAAAAAGGGGTGGGGCTTTCGTTCGCCCCACCCCCAATTGTATTACCCAGCCTCATCATTATCATCGTTTTCAACCGTTTTTCTGCTCTTGTTCCAGCTCGGCCAGCCTTTTTTCAATACTTGCAAGTTCGGCCTTGATGGCTTCAGCCTCTTCTTTCAAAAACCGAGCTTCTTCTTCAGGGCTCGGTTCTGCTGTCCAGGGCGCATAAGGCCCATAGCCAGCATCAACCCAATGACAGGGTCCCCAACCATAAGGCTGCTGGTATACCCCGGGTTCACCGTACCAATAGGCGCTACCTCTGAAACCAGCACCACCTCCTAAGCCCCAATTCCGGCCTCTTCTCCAGAAACCAGGACCATGCCAATACCTTCTTCTGTACATTAATCATACCTCCTTATCCGAGATTTAGGCGTTGAAAAAACCCAAAACCGGGTCTATAGGGAGGGTAAGGTACGGTGCTCCTTTCAGGTAAATCACAATTACCAAATCCCCTGCCCGTCCTGGGTCCACGACCAAACGGTCCAGTTCCATTAAATCCTATGTTCAGTATATTTTAAACCCTTAATGAGCATATGTCAAATACTATTTTTGCTAATTCTTAACCTTAAAAATATAAATCGAAGAATGGCCGAAATGATTGACAAAAATACAAATGCAGTATATCATATTAATGATAATGAGAATCCTTCTCTATAATTATTAAAATTAAAATTGCTTAAATTACAATGAATATTAAAATAAATAGTTTTCGGAGGAGGGGAAATATATATGAAACAAATATCGCTTGCAGAAATGAAACCTGGACAATCAGGTATAATTGCTTCCATAATAGGAGGACAAGGCATGAAAGCCAAACTCCAGTCCCTGGGGCTCAGGCCGGGGAAAAAAGTAACCAAACTCAGTTCGATTTTCCGACGTGGGCCGGTCACGGTCAGTGTAGACAATTTCCGGGTAGCTCTGGGTTACGGAAAAGCTGTAAGGGTTTTTTTGGAGGTTGAGGAATAATGGCTAAGATCGTTCTGGTAGGCAACCCTAATGTCGGCAAAAGCGTGGTCTTTTCACAACTTACTGGCGCCCGGGTCATGATCTCTAATTACCCCGGGACAACGGTAGAGTTTACCAGGGGAGAGCTAAAAATTGGGGATAAAACATACGATATTCTCGATGCACCCGGAACCTACAGCTTGAATCCAACCTGCCGGGCGGAAGAAGTAACAGCGGAACTGGTCAGGCAAGCAGATCTGATCATTAATGTAGTTAATGCTACCAATCTGGAGCGGAACCTTTTCCTTACCACCCAGCTTCTGGAACAAAATGTACCAATGGTTGTCTCGCTCAATATGATCGATGAGGCAGCTTATAAAGGGATAGAGGTTAACGTACGCAGGCTGGAGGAACTTTTAGGCATACCGGTTATTCCGACGGTTGCCATCAGCGGGGTGGGGCTAAAGGAACTCGTTCTCTCCATAACACGGGCCAGAAAGGTAAATAAAAAGCCCCTCAACGACTCTGAAAGATGGTCACTGGTAGGTGAGCTGGTGGGTAAGGTCCAAAAAGTTACCCACCGGCACCGTACCTGGCTGGAGGCCCTGGAAGAGGCAAGCCTGAAGCCTTTGACCGGGATACCACTGGCTGCCTTGATTTTGTTTTTAGCTTTTAAAGTCATCATTGGAGTCGGGGAATTTGTGCACGAGGAATTATTCGTCAATCTAATCTTTGAACGATTTTATGGCCCTCTAATTGTAAAACTAAGCACCTTCCTGCAAGGGAGTATCTGGCATGACATCCTTGTGGGCAAACTTATTAATGGGGAAATTCATTTTGAAGAATCCTTTGGTTTGCTTACCACCGGGGTGTTCGTCTCTTTCGGGCTTGTCTTACCTTTTCTTGTTATTTTTTACCTGGTGCTGGGGATCCTTGAAGATTCTGGCTACCTCCCCCGGCTTGCCGTGATGCTGGATAAACTCATGCACCGCCTAGGGCTTCACGGCTATGCCATCGTTCCCATGATTTTGGGCTTTGGCTGCAAGGTCCCCGCTGTTCTTGCTGCCCGAAACCTGGATAGCAGGAGAGAAAGGTTCATCGCCTGTACCATTTTAGCCGTTGCCGTGCCCTGTATGGCACAGATGGCCCTAATTTTTGGCCTGGTCGGCAGGTATGGGGGCGCTTATCTTGCCGTTGTCTTTGCCACACTATTTTTAATCTGGTCGGCGCTGGGGCTATTGATCGATCAGGCAATGCCGGGATACACTCCTTCAATGGTCATTGAAATCCCGCCCTACAGGTTACCCCACCTGAATTCCCAGTTAAAAAAGTTGGCAATGAGAATGAATCATTTTATCTGCCACGCCATACCCTACATTTTCGGGGGCATATTCTTTATTAATATCCTTTATACCATCGGCGTTATTGACTTTCTGGGAGTAATTTTTGCACCAATTGTAAAAGGTTTATTGGGCCTGCCCGAGGAAACAGTATCGGCCCTTTTGGTTGGTTTCCTGCGGAAGGACGTAGCTGTAGCCATGCTGGAACCCTTTAACCTCACCGCAAGCCAGTTCGTAACCGGAACCGTCGTCCTGGCAACTTATTTTCCCTGCGTGGCCACCTTCACCATTTTGCTCAGGGAACTGGGAGTCAGGGATATGTTTTATTCCGCCTTGATCATGCTCACAACAGCCGGGGTATCCGGAATAGCCTTAAACCTGCTCCTGGACAAAGTATTCTCCCCGACCTCCCTGGCCATACTATTCGTGGCTATAGGATTCGTCCTCATCATTACCGTAGGAGGCGGCTCAGACCGCCGGGAACTCCGTGATTACAAGGATCTGGAGGCATTTATAGAAAAACAGGTGTGAAGCAAAAGGCAAGAAACAGGAAACAGGAGGTAAAAAGGGTAGTATTTCAGGATAGTTACAACGCGGCGTAGTCGGAATCGACTACGCCGCTTTTGTAATAAGGGGACGTCAGGCTGTATGACAAACAACCTTAGAGTTTTTGTTACACAGCCTGACGTCCCCCTGTTATCCCTGTTACATAAAAATCAGGATATTAGCCTCTATCGTTTTTTCCACTGGGGAGTGCGTTTGTTCAAAAAGGCATCTACCCCTTCATGGGCATCCTCGGTTAAACAGAGCAGGGCAAAGTGATCGTTGGCAACCTCAATGGCTTTTTCGTAGGGCATGTCCGACATTTCGTAGAAGGATCTTTTGCCAATCTGCACGGCCAGCGGGCTTTTTGCAGCGATTTTTTCGGCCAGTTTCATGGTTTCTTCTTCCAATTTTTCTTTGGGAACCACTTTGTTCAGCAGGCCAATTCTTTCAGCCTCGGCAGCGTCTATTATGTCGCCGGTTAAAATAAGCTCCAGGGTTTTTTTCTTGCTAAGATGGCGGGAGAGCGGGACGGCGGGGCCCATGCAGAATAGCCCTATATTTACTGCTGTTGCCCCAAAGCGGGCACCTTCGGCAGCGATGGCCAGGTCGGCAGCGGCAACCAAACCAATCCCGTTGGCAATCGCCAGATCCTGCACGGAGGCAATCACCGGTTTTTTCATATTTGCTATCGTCCGGGACATTTTTCCCATTAGCCCCACCCATTGCGATACTTCATGGGGGGTTTTCCCCTCCAATTCCTTGACGTCAATTCCAGCGCTGAAGGCTTTCCCCTTTCCCTTCACGATCACTACCCGGATCTCCTCATCCTTGTCCAGTTCTTCAAGGGCATTGTTCAAGTCCAGCGCCAGTGCAGTGTTAAAAACATTTAGCTGCTCAGGAAGATTTAATTCCACAATGCCGACATACCCTTTTCTTTCGATCAGGACTGTTTCATAACCCATTTATTAATTCCCCCTTCTTTTTAGGATCGCTATTATCTCTGTTTCGCGATCCCGGTCTCCACCCGGTATCTGTTTGCGGGCCGCATAGCTTTTAATCAGCTCCACGTCCCCTAAAAAGGCAGCAATTCTTTCCATTTCCTCCTGGCCGACAGCCCTTATCCAGTTTACTGCCCCGGGCCTGTCCAGGGTGCCAAGCTGCACCCGGTCAGGTTTCAGATCCTGGATGGTTTTTTTCATCAATTCCAGTTCTTCCATAGTGTCGTTTAAACCGGGAATGATCATGATTTCCAGCCAGATCTCCCCTTTATATTCCTTGCGGAACTGTGCCATACCGGAGATAACCTCCTCACAGACAAGGCTGCTATGAGGGCGGTTCACTTTTTTAAAGGCCTGTTCCGATACAGCATCAAGGGAAGGGACGACAAGATCTGCCCTTCTTAGCTGGCTGCGGACTTTGCTTTGCGTTAAAAGTGTGCCATTGGTTAAAACCACAACCCGGTAATGAGGAAAATTATCTTTTATAAAGTCTATAAGAGTATCTATCTTGCTGTACAGCGTAGGTTCCCCGGAACCGGAAAAAGTCACACAATCAAGGTCCGGGCCCGTTTTTAGATAATTTTGCAGCTCCTTAATAACTTCTTCGGCAGGAACAAATTCTTCCCGCTTGACAGTTAATCGGGTAGTTTTGCCGCGTTCACAATAGACACAGTCCAAAGGACACGTTTTATAAGGTAAAAGGTCAATCCCCAAGGAAACACCAAGGCGACGGGAAGGAACCGGACCAAACAAATATTTATTTTTCATAGCATTCCCCCTAACGATGTGTTATTTTTCTTACTTGTGAAATAATAAAGTTGGAAAGCAGAAAGTTGTTCAGAACAAGCCGCGCCAACTGTTTGAGCAGGGCTTTTGCGAGCGAGTTTAGACACGGCCTGAACCCACGAGCATCATTCAATACCTTACACACAAATTCCCGTGAGCTAATGGAATGCAGGCAGCCTTAACCGTCTGCAACCCTTTTGCCAGGACATTCCCCTGTTTTTATGGTAACATTATGGCATGGGAAAAACAACAATTATCTCATATAAGGTGGGATTGAATGTCTTCACTGGATTATCTTTTTAAGCCCAAAAGCGTTTCCGTGATAGGTGCGTCTAGAACACCGGATAAAATTGGTTTTGCAATCCTTGACGGCCTCCTTAAAAGCGGTTTTGACAAAAATATATACCCCGTTAACCCCAAGGAAGAGGAAATCCTAAATCTAAAATGTTATCCCGAACCCGTAAAAATCCCGGAAAAAGTAGATTTAGCAATCATCACTGTTCCCGACAGAGTAGTCAACCATGTAGCCCGGCAATGCGGTGAAGCCGGGGTAAAGGCCCTGATCGTCATTAGTGCCGGTTTTAAAGAGGTTGGTTCAGAAGGTTTGAAAAGGGAAAAGGAATTAGCGGGGATCTGTGAAGAATACGGGATGAGAATGTTGGGCCCAAACTGTGTAGGAATGATGGATACACATACCCCCATTAACGCTTCTTTTGCAAACAGGATGCCCCATAAGGGTGAAATCGCCTTTATTTCCCAAAGTGGGGCCATGTTGGTGGCTATCCTGGACTGGAGCCTTAGCGCCGGAATCGGCTTTTCTAAATTTATCAGCATGGGTAATAAGGCAGACCTTGACGAAACGGATTTCATCAAGGAATGTGGAAAGGATCCCCACACCAAAGTGATACTATGTTACATAGAAGATGTTTCCAATGGCAGCGAATTTATGAAAGTGACCCGGGAGGTAAGCAAGCAGAAACCGATCATCATCTATAAATCGGGAACCAGCGAGGCCGGCGCTAAAGCGGCTACCTCCCACACCGGGGCCCTGGCTGGAAGTGATTTAGCTTATAACACTGCCTTTCTGCATACGGGCGTTATCCGCGTCCAGAACATGGCCGATCTTTTTGATCTTGCTGTTTCTTTCGTCAAGCAACCCATCCCCAAAAGTAACCGTGTCGCAATAGTAACCAACGCCGGAGGGCCCGGGATCATTGCTACGGACAGTATTGAAAAATTGGGCCTTAAAATGGCCCGCTTTGAAAGGAAAACAATAGAAGACCTGCAGGCCTTCCTTCCCCCAGAAGCTAACGTTTATAATCCCGTGGATGTCCTTGGCGATGCCAAAACCGACAGGTATCGCTTTGCCCTGGAAAAAGTGCTGGAGGATGATAATGTCGACAACGTTGTCGTCCTGCTTTGCCCTACAGCTGTTACTGAACCGGAAGGTACAGCACAGGCAATCATAGAAATGAAAAATAAATATCCGGACAAAACAGTATTTGCCGCCTATATGGGTGGAGAGATATTAAGGAAAGGCACGGAAATGCTTTCCGAAGCCGGGGTGCCCTGCTTTACCTTTCCCGAACCGGCGGTTAGTTCCATCAAAGGGCTGGTAGAATATAACCGCAATCGGGAACGCCTAATCCCTGTAGAATCCCTATCCTTCACCGATCTGGACCAGACAACGGTCAAAGCAACTCTTTTTGATGTCTACAGAGACCGACGAAGGGTCCTCTTAGGCAGTGAGGCGGCCCGGATAGCAAAGGCATATGGTATTCCCGCCAACCCGGCCTACCTGGCCACTACCAGCAGTGAGGTTTGCCGCCTCTGCAAGGAAACTGGTTTTCCGGTGGTCCTCAAGGTAGCTTCCCCCGCCATAGTGCACAAGACCGATATTGGGGGGGTAAGGGTGGGGATCAATACGGAGGAAGAGGCCAGAGAAGCCTTCCATAGTATTATGGATAGTGCCAGGCGATTTTTTCCCAACACCACAATCTATGGCGTGGAGGTCCAAAAAATGATGTCTCAGGGAATTGAGCTGATTATCGGCATGTCCAAGGATATTCAATTTGGGCCCCTGATCGCCTTTGGCCTGGGGGGTATTTATGTTAATTTATTAAAAGATATTTCCTTCCGCCTGGCCAATGGACTAACCCAGGAGGAAATTTTCAAAATGATTTCTGAAACAAAAGCTCATACTCTGCTGCGGGGTTACCGTGGAAGCAAGCCTGCTGACATTGAGATCCTTATCGATACCATTGCCCGTGTAGCACGGCTTTGCCTGGATTTTACCGAAATTGCCGAACTGGATATTAACCCCATTTTTGCCTATGAAAAAGGGGCCGCGGCAATCGATGTTAAAATAACACTTGGTGAAAATGTTTAATAATAAAAATGTGAGGTGTTGACTATGAAATGCTTGTACCTGACGGGACGGCCGGGAAGCGGTAAAACAGCTATTAGTCTGGGCATGGCCTTTAGAATAAAGGATGAGGGTTTAAGGGTTTCCTACTTTAAACCATTTGGCAGATTAAAGGGCATGAGCACTAAGGATATTGATATGCTGCTGATGAAAGAAGTTTTACAACTGCCCCATCCTCCCGAAATAATCAGTCCGGTGTGTATTAGCCCCCTGCACCTCAGCATTGATATGGAAGGAACATCCGAGAAAATGCTGGGAAAGATCAAAACGGCCTTTGCTGAAGTTGCAAGGGATAGCGATATTGTGCTGATAGACGGCAGCTTTGCTCCCTACATCAATTCCAGCAGGCGGCTAAATGATTTTCTCCTGGCCAAAGAACTTGGTGCCAGTATCCTGCACATCATTAACATTACGGATGACTTTTCTTTTGACGAAGATCTTTTTTATAACGATCATGCCCGTCTTTTGGGGCTGCATATTCTGGGCAATATCTTCAATAATACGGGGCGCACCATTTGGGATAAAACTAAAGGTGTTTACAAACCAATCCTGGAGGAACACGGTTATTCCGTCCTGGGGATAATCCCCAGCCGCCCGGAAATAGCCGCCCCGACAGTAGCGGAGTTTTATGAAGTTCTGGGTGGCGAACTCCTTACCGGGGAGATCAACATGGACCGCCTTATCGAGGATGTAGTAGTAGGAACTATGACCATTGAAAGCGCCCTTGGCTACCTGCGGCGCTCGCCAAACAAGGCCGTCATTACCGGCGGCGATCGGGATGACATGGCTCTCACAGCCCTGGAAACCAGTACCTCTGTGATTATTTTAACCGGCGGGCTTTATCCCAACGTGAAGGTGATCGCCCGGGCCAAGGAAAAAGGGGTTCCGGTCATCCTGGTGCATACCGACACCTATACAACCCTGGAAAACCTGCATGTCGTCCACCGCACCATACATCCCAATGATAGTAAAGCAATTGCCATGGTCAAAGAAAATGTCTGCCAATATTGTGAATGCAAACAAATAATTGACTTTATCAGGAGTTAAGGGTAACAAAACATTAACCAAAAGCCGGGAAGTTGTAATCCCGGCTTTTGTATTAAGTTATTAAGTTTTAAATTAAGTTGTGGTCATGATGAGCCTAATATTTTTTGAAAGTTTTAAAAGGGCTAAAAATTTTTTATTGTGGATATTGACATTTAAAAGTGGACATGTTATAAAATAATTAGCACTCTAGATCCTACAGTGCTAAAAATATATCAAAAAAGGAGTTGTTAAGCATGAGTGGAATAGTACCTTTTAACAGAAGATTTGGCGTCGGTTTTGAGGACTTCTACAACAAGCTGGACGACTATTTTAGCGATATATGGTTTTCAAAAACAGCCCTTACCCGGGATACTTTTAAATTAGATGTCCAAGAAAAAGAGTCTGAATACTTAATTGAAGCAGAACTTCCCGGTATAAAAAAAGAGGAAATAAACCTTGTATTAGATGATGGAAGGCTTTCCATTACCGTAAAAAGGGAAGACAGCATTGAAGAAGAAAGAAAAAATTATATCCACAGGGAAAGGCGCTTTAGTTCTATGCAGCGCTCCATCTACCTCGCTGATGCTATCTCTGAAGGCGTAAAGGCGAAACTTAGTGATGGTGTGCTTAGCATTACAGTTCCCAGGAAAGTTAAAAAGGCGGATTCATCCAAAATAGAAATTGAATAACAGCTTTTTATAACAATAACAGCAAAAAAGGCCGGGAAATAAAGTTCCCGGCCTTTTTATAACAAAATTTTAGAATGTTAAATTTAAGTTATTGCCTGCCCTTATACAATGATCATAGTGTCGTTGCTTTCGTCCCAGCTTACTCCCTTGCTAACGTCAAGCACCTGAGGTGCCTTCAGCATTGGATATATTGTTAGTTTTTTTGAATCCAGGTCTAATTCGTATTTGGATACCTCGCTGGCTATTTTGTTTTCCTCGCTAATACTGCCCTTGTAAACGGTAATCATACACATCGAATTTTCACCTCCTTATGCATTTTAACTTTATTGTAAAAAAATAGCTTCCTAAATTAAAATAAACACTGGCTTAAAAATACCTGACACCTAATAATAAAGGGAAATAAACTATATGGTCCTCTAAAAGGTAATCTGCCCGGCGGGGATTTTAATATTCTCAGGGATTCGGGGGCCAGAAAACCAATAATTATGCCGGCGTTACCCAAAAAAAAAGAGTTAATTCCGTTACCATCCCCGGGTGTAATGTTCCGAACAAGGTATACAAACAACCTTGCCGTTCCGCAACCGGGCCCGGGGCTCCATCACCTTTTCCCCACAAGTGGAACAGATGACGGAAGGAAAAATGCGTGCTTTTTCTGGAATGTCATATGCTATTTCCTTAACTTCGCAAACTTCTTCCGACGGTTTAGAGAGAAAATCCTGAATAAGTTTAGCATTCATTTCCTGCAGGAGGGCTTTTTCTTCTTCCGAAGCAACACCGGCAGCAACCTTTTCCCGGAGGGAGGCTATGGTATTCTGATCTGCTTCCTCCCGGTTTTTTACCGAAATACGGATAGCCTTCTTTTTTTCCCTCAAAGCAAAGGTGTAGACCGGCTTGCCATAATCGCGCAGGATCAGGTTACCCTTCCCTACGGTACAACCGGTGATTACCTGGATAGCATCTACGGAGCAGTTGTCATTTTCTACAATAGCAATCATCTGTTCATCGACATCCCGCTCGTTTCCCAGGGTTTCCATCGCCGCCATGGCCACATGAAACCCTATTGCCAAACCCAGGCATGTATGCCCATGAAATTCAACAGCTTTTTCCCAGAGTGTTGTTTTTTCCATTTCCAACCTTCCTTCCTCAGGTGCTACAAATATTTGTCTGATAACATTCTACAGATATCGTTATACCTTTATATCTTTTTCTGCACACTGAACCATTATCCCTTCCAGTAATTATAGCAAAACTTGATATTTCCTAAAGCCTGACTAAGATCTGACCCAAGCGAGAGGTAATTTCTTGCCTGAACACCCCATTTATTACTCTTTCCTCTACAAATTGTTTAATTCTTGGATCATTCTCAGAATAACCCTCTATGTCGTATTTTTGCAGATCCCTTTCCAGCCCAAGCACGGCCTCCTCTACCGTGTTTTCCATTGTAACATTTTCTTCCCATACTTTAAAGCTAAGATCAAACCCTCTTGCATAAAGTAGGTTGAAAATATAGATAATATTTCCGGTCCGATCCGGAACGTTTTCGCCAAACATGATCTGCCAGAGCTCAGAGAGGG
>JBMNNS010000087.1:0-6460 GCA_050942625.1 Dethiobacteria bacterium | reverse complement strand
TCCCTTTCTTTTAACAAGGCCGGCAATAACAACTATTTCAACCTGATCATCCTCCTGCAAAGCAAGAAGGCCATCCCCCACACGTATTTCTACCTTGTGTTTAAGGTTAAAAAAGGAAACAGTTTCGGACGCCAATCGACAATTTTGCGCTGACTTCTCGACCGCAATAACACGTGGGCAATTTTTTTCTTTCACAAGGTAAAGAGGCAAATAAGCATGATCGGTACCTATGTCAGCCACAACAGTTCCGGAGGGAACCAGGGAAGCCGCCCCTGCCAGGCGGGGTTTTAAGAACACCTTCGCACTTCCTTTAATAGCTTGTTTGTTTTCCTCTTAATAATATTAACTAAATTAATAAAAATTACTTCCAAATCCAGCAATTTTCACCTCAATCAAGCAAAGCAGCTGCTTCCTTATCCAGAATAAGGGTAAGTTCACGATGTAGTTGAAGGAGGGAAGCTGGTACCTCTGTAGTAACCTTCCCATTCACCATCTCCCGGATCACCCGGGCTTTACTCTCCCCGCTTGCCAGCAACAAAATCCTTTTGGCTTGTAAAATAGCCCCCATCCCCATGGTGAGTGCCCGGCGCGGAACATCCTCCGGGGTTGGGAAAAAACGGCTGTTAGCTATAATGGTTTCCTCCGTGAGCTCCATTAAATGTGTCTGAATTTTTAAAAAAGAACCTGGCTCATTAAAACCGATGTGGCCATTAACCCCAATTCCGAGAATTTGCAGGTCAATACCACCTGCATCCTTAATTTTTTGATCATACTCCCTACAAACTTGCTCAACATTCTCTGCTACACCTGAAAGAATATGGATATTTTGTGGGTCGATATTGATATGATCGAGGAAACGGCTGTGCATATAAAAATGATAGCTTTGCGGATGCTCAGGAGCAAGCCCAAGGTATTCATCCAGATTAAAGGTAACCACTTCGCTAAAGTCCACTATCCCTTCACGATTCATCTGCACCAGTTGAGAATACATACCCTCCGGGGTAGAGCCTGTAGCAAGCCCTAACACTGCATTGTTCTTTAGAATAATCTGTCCGGCCACAAAATTAGCAGCTTTAATACTTAACTGCTGGTAATCATCAACAATATGTATTTTCATAGAAACATCCCTTTTTTAACAGAATTAACAAGATGGAGCACGGAAAGCCAAAATAGATGCCCAAAATGCTTGTCCAGGCAGGGGCAAGAACCGTCCCTACGCTTGCCGTCCCTACGCTTTCCCCTGCAGCTGTTTTTTTAGTTCCTCTACTTCATCGCTGAGGGCCTTGATCTGGTCAAGCAACTTTAAAATGATACCTGTTCCTGCAAAATTTATACCCAGCATACGGTGCAGACGGATAGCTTGAAAAATATTTTGAACCTGATCGGCACGGATCATGTTTCCACGAATTTCGATAACACCCAGTTCATCCATTTTCCGAATAATATCGCTGGATAACCCAACGGATTCAATTTCTACCCAGGCATAATCCTCACATAATTCGGGTTCAAAACAATAAAGCTGTAGGTGAAATTTCTTCATAAAACATCAACCCTTAGCATGTAGTTTTGCAAGCTTTTTGTAAAGCTCTTTTTCTTGGGGGCTTACCTTTTCAGGCAGGTCAATAACCACCTTGTAGATAATGTTCCCTCGCCCCCCGCCTTTTTTTATCAGGCCTTTTCCACTTAGCCGAAGTTTTTTTCCCCTTCGGGTTTGTGGAGGAACAGTCAGGCGAACAGTACCATCAAGTGTTGGAACTTCTACTTTGTCGCCAAGTACAGCCTGCCAGGGGGAAAGCACGCGTTCTGCTTCCAGGTTATCACCCTGCAGGGTAAACACTGGATGTGGTTTTAATTTTATTCTCAAGTAAAGATCACCCGGGTTTCCTGTAGCTGAGAAACCCCCCTGCCCTTTTAAGCGTATCTTACGCCCTGGACGGGCATCAGGTGGAACTTTAATTTTTAAGCTTTTAACCTCCGGGATCTGCCCGCTTCCGGCACACTGTAGACAAAAATTGTTACCAACAATTCCAGACCCTCCGCAGGAAGGGCAAAGGTCCTGAGCGGTTAGTTGGATATTTTTTTCGCTGTTCCGGTAGATTTCCTCCAGGGATACTTCTAGTTCAGCCTCCATGTCCATCCCCCTGCGCGGCTGCGTTTGCGCTCCAGCCCCCGAAAAAAAATCCCGGGAATATCCCTCCTGCCCCAAACCTTCAAAAATAGCCGAGAAAAAGTCGCTAAATCCGGTGTCTTCTGCACCTCCGTATGAATAAAAGCGGAACCCGCCTTTGCCGGCACCATTTTGTGCCCGGAAATCCTGGTAATTAAACTGATCTCCATGCTTCCAATTAGCCCCTAAACGATCGTACTTAGCCCTTTTTTCCGGATCCCCTAGAACTGCATAAGCCTCGTTAATTTTCTTAATTGCTTTTTCCGCTTTCTCTTTATCCTTGTCTGCATGAAGGTCAGGATGGTGTTCACGGGCCAACTTCCGGTATGCTTTTTTTATATCCTGCTGGGAAGCATCCCTGGGAACGCCCAGTATTTGATAATAATCCTGATACTTGATCGCCATTTTTCTTGTTCACCGCTTTCAGAAACAATTACCGGGACGGTTCTTACCCCTGCCTTTTGGTTTATTCCAAACCTGCCTGTTTTATTCTTTAATTCCCTGACTAATAAAATCCATTTGCAGTATGAATATTATATCCGGTAATTCCTGGACAGGCAAGGTGGTAATAATTACCCGTTTTTCCCCACGCGGGAACTTTAGGAGTACATAAAAATATCGGAATCTCACGGATCCCGATTCTATCGTGGTGGGCGGACGGCGATTTGAACGCCGGACCCCCTGCTTGTAAGGCAGGTGCTCTCCCACTGAGCTATCCGCCCATATTTGGTGACCCCTAGGGGATTTGAACCCCTGCTGCCAGCTTGAAAGGCTGGTGTCCTAACCGATTAGACGAAGGGGCCGTCCTATTTGCTGGTGGGCCCACTAGGACTCGAACCTAGAACCGACCGGTTATGAGCCGGTTGCTCTGCCAGTTAAGCTATGGGCCCAGAAAAATTGGCTCCCCAGGCAGGATTCGAACCTGCAACCTACCGGTTAACAGCCGGTTGCTCTACCGTTGAGCTACTGAGGAATGCCTAGCACAGATTCCATTATAACGGATGAAACCCTTTCAGTCAAGTGCTTTATGACCTTCTTTTTTTAATAATTATGTTTTATTATCTTCCTATTCAAGATAATCCTTGAGACGCTTACTGCGCATGGGATGCCTGAGTTTACGAAGTGCCTTGGCCTCAATCTGCCTGATGCGTTCCCTGGTTACACCAAAAACCTGACCAACCTCTTCCAGGGTCCGGGTACGGCCATCATCCAAACCAAAACGTAAGCGCAAAACCTTTTGTTCCCGCGGTGTTAGTGTATCCAGGACATCCTCCAGTTGTTCCCGCAACAGTTCAAAAGCAGCAGCATCTGCAGGAGCCTGAACATCCTGATCCTCTATAAAATCACCAAGGTGACTATCGTCTTCCTCCCCAATGGGTGTCTCCAGGGAAACAGGCTCTTGCGCAATTTTAAGAATCTCCCTGACCCTTTCAACGCTGATATCCATTTCATTAGCAATTTCTTCCGGTATCGGTTCCCGCCCCAATTCCTGCACCAGCTGGCGCGAAACCCGAATAAGTTTATTAATTGTTTCTACCATATGCACCGGAATACGGATTGTTCGTGCCTGATCAGCAATAGCCCTGGTAATGGCCTGCCGTATCCACCAGGTTGCATAGGTACTAAACTTATAGCCCTTACGGTAATCAAACTTTTCTACCGCTTTTATAAGGCCAAGATTCCCTTCCTGGATAAGATCGAGAAAGAGCATCCCTCTTCCCACATATTTTTTGGCAATACTAACCACCAGGCGCAAATTGGCCTCTGCCAGGCGCCTCTTGGCCTCTTCCTCCCCTGCCTCCATTCTTTTCGCCAGATCAACCTCTTCCTCGGGGGTAAGCAGCGCTATTTTCCCTATTTCCTTGAGATACATGCGTACAGGATCATTAATATTAATACCTTCAGGGACGAGTGTGTCCGCCTCAGCGTTACTCTTTACATTTTCTTTTTCAACAATTTCTGCGTCAATTGTTTCCTCAGCCAACTCATCCAGCACCTCTATACCCTGACGGGAAAGCTCCTCATAAAACTCGTCGATGGCCTCCGTGTCCAGGTTATATTCCTGCAGGGCATCAATAATTTCCTTGTAGGTAAGTAGACCCTTTTTCCTACCCTTTTGAAGCAAGGAATGTTGTATTTCTTGAAAGGATGCCTTTTTTTCCACTTCTTTAGCCATCAAAAATCCTCTCCTTCTCCAGTGCAGTGAAGCCCCTCTTCCAACTTCTTTAAATCCTGGATTTTTTGCAAGATGTTGCTAATTTCAGATCTATTTGCTCCATTTTGCAGGGTTTTTATCAATCTTTTTCTCTCCTCGGCCCAACCTAAAGCTTTTATTTTTTTTACACAATCCCTGATAGTTTTAAGAATCCGGGTTTCTTCCTCTTGTTTCAACGGTGCAACCATTTCCATTAACAGTTTATGCATCTCCTGATTAGAAAAGCCACTCAAAATAGCTGCGATATTTATTTCCTGTTCCCTTTTATATAAATCGAATAAACAAAAGGCGATTTCCCGATAAGGGCCGGTTGTAAAATTTTCAGGTTTTATCTCATTCCAAATATCCTTTCCATAACAAGGATAATGTAAAAGACAGCTTAACAGCTCCTTTTCCGCCAATTCTTTCAAAGAAATTTCATTATGTACTGTTTCTTTAAAGGCTGGGCCCTTCCCTTGCAAAAAATATTCCCCTTTTATTATCTTCTCCAAATCCCCCTTTAATACCTCTAGGGAGACATTAATTTCCTGGGCAATTTTTTTTAAATATTCCTCTCTTTCGAGTGCTTCAGGGATTTCCGCCAGTATCTGGCGTGTTTCCTTCCAGTATCCCAGCCGATCTTCTTTCTTCTTTAAATCAAATTTTTTCTTGATGCTAAATATACTATAATCTATGAGGGGAAGGGCACCCTCAAGGACCTCTTCCTTAAACCGGTCTCCACCGTATTCCCTGATAAAGTCATCTGGATCCATGGCAGCAGGAAGTCGGGCAACCCTAACCTGGCATCCCTCTTTTTTCAAAAGTTTTAACCCCCTCAAAGCTGCCTTCTCACCACTTTCATCGGCATCAAAAATTAGGGTTATTCTTTCAACACGCCCCCTTAATAAAGCAATCTGTTTGTCTGTCAGGGAGGTCCCCAGGGGGGCCACAGTAGTTTTAAAACCATGCTGGTGCAACGTGATAGCGTCCATGTAACCTTCAACCACCAGGGCTTCCTTTTCCTTTCTTATATGGGGCAGGGCCTGGTATAAACAAAAAAGAATGCTGCTCTTGTTAAAGAGGGGGCTTTCCGGTGAATTTAAATATTTGGGTTCCCCTTGGCCCAAAATCCTGCCTCCAAATCCTAGAATACGGCCTTGTTGATCGAAAATAGGAAACATTATACGGCCCCTGAAGTAATCAAAATATTTTCTGCTACCTTTTCCCCTTAGCAAACCTGCCCTTACCGCCAGGTCCAGATCAAACCCTTTTTCTTGAAGTTCAGTCGCAAGCCCTTCCCAATTCCTGGGGGAATAACCAAGTTGAAAATCAGTAATGGTCTCCAGGGTCAGGCCCCTTTTTGTTAGCTGAGCAAGAGCCTCTTTGCCCTCAGGTTTTTTTAGAAGCATGGTCTGAAAATACTTTTGAGCCAAATCATTGATCTTTAAGAGAGTATCATGTAAATGGGCCCTTTTTTGCTCTGCAGGGCTCATTTCACGGTAATCAATCTTAATGTTGGCCTTATCTGCTAAAAAACGAACTGCTTCCGGAAAGCTCAGGTTTTCAATTTGCATAATAAATGTAAATACATTCCCCCCACTTTGACACCCAAAACAATAAAATAACTGCTTGTCGGGAGTAACCGTAAAAGACGGGGTTTTCTCAGAATGAAAGGGGCAAAGCCCTAAATAATTTTTTCCGGCTTTTTTAAGGTCAATATAACTGGATATTACTTCTACAATATCAAAATAATTCCTTACCTCTTCAATAAGACTACCAGATATACTGGCCAAACTTCTCACCCGGGCTTTCACAATGTTTTTCGATATAAAAAAACCTCATAAAAAAACCTCATTCCAGAAAAGAGACGAGGTGTGGTGTCCAATAGTTCTCACATATGTTTGTTTAGAACTAGACCAACATTACCTTGAAAAGCCCCCCTTTTCATCCTGGATAGCCAAGTTCTTTTTTTCGTCAAACTAATTCATTATATTCGAGATATTCAATTTCCCTTATATTCGATTATTCGATAGCCCTCTAAAATAATCCTGCCTATCAGGAAATTATTTTTTTCCACTAAAAAAAGCTTGTAATTATTA
>JBMNNS010000099.1:0-5458 GCA_050942625.1 Dethiobacteria bacterium | reverse complement strand
AAAATCTATTTTTTCCAGGGGTTAGGGACAAATAGCTCTTTAAAAAGAGTAATTATATAGCGATCTGTCATACCGGCAATATAATCACAGATAATTTGCTCAATATTATTTCCTTCGGCATTTTTTTTAATATCGGCAGGAAGTTCCTCCGGATAATTTGTCCAATGCTTAAAAAGCATTTTTATAACCATTTTAGCTTTTTGTTCTTCACCCTTAGCTGCAGAACCAATATAAACGTTATCAAACAAATAAACCCTTAACTTTTCCATTACCTCTGTAACCTCGGGACTTGTACTAACGTACTCCTGGTTACAACTGTTTTTAATTAGATCCCTCATCATCGTATTTAAGCGCCTGGAGCTGGTAGATCCCAGATAGTCCATTTCTCTTTTGGGCAGTTGTTCCCGGTGAATAATCCCTGCTCTTAAGGCGTCATCAATGTCATGGTTGATGTAGGCTATCCGATCGCAAATTCTTACCAGCTGCCCTTCCAAAGTGCAGGGGATTTCACTGCCTGTATGTTTCAGAATACCATCACGGACCTCCCAGGTAAGATTTAAATTTTCAAGGTTATCCACTACCCGAAGGCTTTGTTCGTTATGGCTAAACCCTGCTGCAATAAGTTCCGAAAGAGAAAGTTCACCCGCATGACCAAAGGGTGTATGTCCAATATCATGCCCCAGGGCAATAGCCTCTGTAAGATCTTCATTTAAACGCAAGGCCCTGGCAGCGGTACGGGCCAGCTGGGAAACTTCGAGTGTGTGGGTAAGACGTGTTCGGTAGTGATCTCCTTCGGGTGCAATAAAAACCTGGGTTTTATGTTTTAAACGTCGAAAAGCCTTGGAATGAATAATCCGATCACGATCCCTTTGATAGTCGGTCCTGATCTCACATGGTTCCTCGTATCTTAATCTACCACGGCTATTTTTACTTAAGGCCGCCATGGTTGAAAGGCATGCCTCTTCCTGACGTTCAAATTCCTCACGCAAACGCAAATTATTTCACCACCCTGGAAAACTCTACCGTGTCCGGAGGGAAGCTGTAGCAGCACATACCCTTGCCACCCTTGTTCCAAGTTGGGCTGCCTTATACCGGGCATAGCTATCCTCCGAGGAGGGTTGTTGCGCCGCTACACCATGGTGGCCAGCATCCCCTTCTTCATAAGCATCACTTACTACTATCATACCTTGAATTAACATCAAGCTGTGTATGGCCCGCAGGGTTGTTTCCTGCCCCCCAAAACGTGAGGCACCCACACTTAAAGCCCCCCCGACCACATTAAGAAGTTTTTTATCCCCCCTTAAATAACGGGTTTTGTCCCAAAACCCTTTTAATTGAGCCGATACATTTCCAAAATAGACCGGGGAAGCTACCAGAATACCATCCGCTTTAGCCAGTTTTTCCATCACAGTATAAAGTTCAGTTCCCTGGAAGCACTTTCCGGTACAAGGCGACTCACAAGCAATGCAATAAGGCCTTTTAGTTGTTTCAATTTTTTCTTGTAAAAATATTTTTTCTGTTTGTGCCCCTTCCATTCCGGCAGCATCAAGAGCAATATCGAGTAAAAAGGCTGTATTTCCCCTACGGTGGGGGCTACCGTTTAAACCAAGAATATACATAGTAAATCCCTCCGAATTTTTCCCTTGTATTTGTACTGCTTTTTATGAGAAAATATGTACTGTGATTCATTGCTAGTCGTTGCAAAGGAGGATCAGCTAAGGTGCATGATAAAAAAAGATCCAAGTTAATAGTTTGTTTACTACTATTTTCTCTTTGTTTTAGTAGTTTCCTGCCTGTTACCCACAAAATACAGGCCCAGGAAATAAACATACCCGACATAAAGGCAGAGGCCGCCGTCTTAATGGAATTTTCCTCAGGCGATATTATTTTTTCTAAAAATGGCTCAAAAATACTCTTCCCTGCCAGTCTGACGAAAATAATGACACTACTGCTTTGTTATGAAGCCATACAGGACGGCCGGGTTAATTGGGAAGACGAAGTAGTTGTCAGCCAGAAAGCCTGGGAAACCGGGGGGTCCCAGATGTTTTTAGAAATAGGCCAAAGGGTCTCGTTTAAAGACCTGATCACTGGGATTTCTACCATTTCTGCCAATGATGCCTGCGTTGCAGTAGCTGAACATCTCTACGGCTCTGAAGCCCTTTTTGCCCAGGAAATGAATAAAAAAGCCCAAGAACTGGGTCTTATAAATACACATTTTCAAAATGCCTCGGGCCTGCATCACCCCGAACATTATACCACTGCGGAGGATTTAGCTTATCTTTCACGTTATTTTATCGACACTTACCCCGAAGCCCTCAAGGTAAATTCCCAAAAGGAATTTACCTTCAACAACATCCCGCAGTATAACCGAAACCCGCTTCTAGGCCGTTTTACCGGAGCAGACGGGTTAAAAACAGGACATACCTCCGAAGCCGGTCATTGCCTTGTAGGTACAGCTCTCCAAAACGGGATGCGCTTCATTACGGTCGTTCTGAAAAATGCCAGCCCCAGTGAAAGGTTACAAGATAGCGAAACCATGTTAAACTACGCCTTCCGCAATTACACTCTTTATAATATATTTTCAAAGGACGAAATTATCACTACTATTAACGTTTCAAAAGGAAAAGAAAGGCAAACAGAACTGATTGTTGGAGAACCGGTAGCGGTGATCATCCCCTTTAACCGTCAGGATGACTTGGAGACAACCATTAATGCCCCCAAAAGTGCGAAGGCACCCCTTAAAAAGGGGGAAGCCCTTGGCAGCGTTGAAGTTTATTTGGATGGTAAACTCCTCAAGGAAACACCCTTAATAACCGCTAAGGAAATAGGTAAGGCCAATATATTTACTCTTTTCTTCCGTTCCATTGGCAACTTATTTAGCAGCATTTGGAGCAAAACGGCAGGGAGATTTTTTAACTAGCCGAATATTTATACAGCAAGCTTACCGATGTCAACCCAACCCCTGGGATTGACATATTTTTCTAATTCAGGAATGGTCAGTTCGATGGCACTGTTCGAACTACCGCAGGCCGGAAAAACCGTTTCAAACCGTTTCAATGACTTGTCCAGGTAAACTTCAACACCGTCATTTACTGCAAAGGGACAAACGCCGCCAACAGGGTACCCTACCAGCAACTCCGTTTCCTCGTGGGATAACATCTTAGCCTTCATCCCAAATTGTAACTTATACTTTTTGTTATCTATTTTTGCATCGCCGGCTAAGACAACCAGAACGGTCCTATCGCCCACACTAAAGGACAGAGTTTTGGCAATGCGGCAGGCTTCACAGCCCAGGGCCTTAGCAGCAAGTTCCACGGTAGCGCTTGAAACGTCAAATTCTAAGATCCTGTTTTCTATTCCTTTGTTTCTAAAGAATTCTTTTACTCTTTCAATAGACATATTTGCTTCCTCCATATACCTATCTTAAACCTGATTTATTTCATTGATAACCTTATGATTTCTGAGCAAAATACTTCTTCCCCGCCAGCTAAAGGCCCTCTCCTTATACTTCTTGGAAAATTCCTTGTTAGTGAGACCTGCTATTTCTTCAAAGTCAAGGCTGCAGAGTAGGTTTTCCCTAAATTCCCCTAATATTGTTTCCTCAACCTTTTGGTTATGGGGACAGACGTCCTGGCAAACATCACAGCCCCATACTAACCGGTTCTTCTTCAAGATACTTTTTTCTTCGTTAGAAAGATCCCCCTTTTTTTGCGTTATATAAGACCTGCATTTTAGTGGGTTAATCGTGAAATCGCCCGATATGCACTGCCCGGGACAATTTTTTACACATTCTTTACATTGAATGCAAGTCTTTTCCTGGGGTTTATCTGCCTCAAAAGGATAATTATTGAGAATGCAGCCTATAAAAACATAAGAACCATATTTCTCTGTAATAATATGGTTATTTATCCCCCAAAAACCAAGCCCGGCTTTATAGGCCAGGTACCTTTCGCTTAAAGGAGAATTATCCACAAAGGATCTGTAATGAAATCCCTTTATCCTTCCAGATAAAAACTTCGCTATGAGCTCCAGCTTTTCCTTTACTATAAGATGATAATCCCGGCTATAAACATATTTTGAGAGGTTTCCCTCCCCGGTGCTGCCTGTAAAATAAGGAAAGAGGCAGACTATAACCGACTTAACATCATTAAGCGTCAGGCCTGGATCTACCCTTTTTTTAAAATCCTTCTCCTCAAAGCCGCTTACTCGCCCCTTTGCAACCTGCTTTCTCCAAACTTTTTCAAAGTCATGGTATGGGCCGGGGGGTGCTATTCCTACATATTCTATTTTTATTGAATTACAGAAGCGCACTAGTTCTTTCTTCATGTCATTGTTCCCATCATTTTAAGTTTTTTTTAAAAACTGAATTAAAATAGGTGAAATGGGATTAATAAAAGGAGGGGGTTTTTGTTGTCAGGGACCAGCTAACGTGGAGAGGTGTCAGGGGGTTCTACTGTCACCTAAAAAGGTGATAGTAGAACCGTCGAAAACCACTGATAAAGCCCCGGATTGTGTCATTCTGAATGAACGAAGTGAATGAAGAATCTATTAAATGCTTAAAACTAAGATCCTTCGCTATCGCTCAGGATGACAATGTTATTACTCAGGATGACAATGTTATCGATGACCAATGCTATTACCCTCAGGATGACAATGCTATCGCTCAAAATGACAATGTTCGCTCAAAATGACAGTGCTATCGCTCAAAATGACAATAGCGGCGTTTTTTATAAAACCGGCTTTTTTAAACCGTCCCCTGACACATGACACACAGGACATTGCCCATTAACGTGGCTGACGTATTTGGGCCTGGGCGGCGGCTAGCCTGGCAATGGGGACCCTGAAGGGGGAACAACTGACATAATCAAGCCCCAAGTTATGGCAAAATTCAATGGAGGAGGGTTCGCCTCCGTGTTCACCGCAGATGCCGATTTTAAGTAGGGGTTTTACGGATCTACCGGCAGTTACGGCCTGCGCCATCAGGCTACCGACGCCATCCCTGTCCAAGACCATAAAGGGGTTCTCGGGAAGGATCTTTTGTTGTATATAAAAGGGGAGGAACTTGCCTTCGGCGTCGTCCCGGCTAAAGGCAAAGGTTGTCTGGGTCAGGTCGTTGGTGCCGAAGGAAAAGAAGTCGGCATGTGCCGCTATCTGGTCGGCGACTAAACAGGCCCGGGGGAGTTCGATCATAGTTCCTAATAGGTAACTAAAATCTACCCCGGTTTCCCTGGCAACCTTATCAACTTCTGCCTCCACCATTTCACGCATTATCTCCAGTTCCCGTGTATGACCCACCAGGGGGATCATGATCTCCGGATTGACAGCAACGCCTTCTTTTGTTAAAGATACTACTGCCTGGCAAATGGCCCGGACCTGCATCCTGTAGATCTCCGGAAAAACAAGGCCCAAACGGCAGCCTCTATGCCCCAACATGGGGTTTTGCTCGCTTAAGTTATGT
>JBMNNS010000052.1:0-11934 GCA_050942625.1 Dethiobacteria bacterium | reverse complement strand
GCTTTGGCTGTAAGGTATAGTCTGTTCTGGATGCTTCGTACTTTTTCATGGGTGTTAATAGCTTTATCGGCAATCACCAGTACCTACCTCCTCTACAGACTTGAATAAAGTTGTGCCCCTTTCCTATGTACAGTTTTGTTGTCTGCACAATCATTGGTACTATGGGCACTTCTGACTGCCTCTTTGCAGGACTGCAATTTCACTTTCGCTTATATGCGTCCTCTTTACAGTTTCCTGTGCAAAGTAGGCTCTCTCCAGTTCCGACAAATACTTTCCTGACGTGTCGCTACCTCTACACCGCAGGGTTCTTAGGTATTGCATTTAGGGTTCTTCATACCGTCTGCTGTCTTCGCTGTTGATAACCCAGCTCGACTCCCTGTTGTTCCCTTTCGGGAATGTCAATAACGGTGCGGCAGTATTCACTTTATGTTACGACCCGTCAGTTTGCCTGTTCCTTTCAGAACATTTCGTAACGCTTCAACGCATGAATTACTCCATACGCTGGTTACTGACTAAGTGGCTGCCCTACCTTTACCACTACAGGACTTTCACCTGTTAGCATTTGCCAGTTTTGCTGGACGCGCTTATCAATACTACCGTCTCAACGTGTTATGACACCACCTTGTATTTTAACACAAAGCTATGATTATATACTAAAAAAGAGAAAAGGGGAAAATAGATCAAGGTGGCAATATACCTTTAGGATAACTGCCAAACACCTTTAAAAATAAAGCTTTTTTTTCAACTTTACATAAAGCATCTGCTATAACAGGATCATCCCTGTGTCCTTCAATATCAAGAAAAAAAATATATTTACCTGGTTCACCCCGTATAGGGCGTGATTCAATTTTGGTCAAATTAACATTGTTACCTGCAAAAACACTTAGCGCTAAGAACAGGCTCCCCGGTTGATCATTAAGTCCAAGCAAAAGTGAAGTTTTATCATTTCCTGTTGGAGGGGAATCCTGCAAGGCTAGAATTAAAAAGCGGGTAATATTATTATTATCGTCCTGGACATTCTCAACAAGTGCCTGTAGGCCGTATATTTGGGCTACACGCCTGGAAGCAAGCACTGCCTTCCCCTTGCTGCAGGCTACCAGGGCGGCAGCCTCTGCTGTACTAGCCATATTGTGGATAATGGCATCCGGTAATGCCTTTTCTAAAAAACAACGACACTGGGCTAGGGCCTGGGGATGGGAATAAACCTCCTTTATCTCGGCCAGATCCTGCCCAGGGTGCGCCAACAAAGTATGGCAGATCCTCAAAAGAAGTTCCCCTTTAATTTTGATCTTTCTATCCTGAGCTAGAAGATCAAAGGTGAGGTTCACAGAGCCTTCCAGTGAATTTTCAACAGGAACTATGCCCAAAGTTGTTTCGTTTCTCTCGACAGCAGCCATAACCTTTTCCAACGAGGGAAATGATTTTAAAAAGTACTTTTCTTCGGAATTAAATTGCCTAGCTGCTTCTTCTGTAAAGGTACCTGCCGGTCCTAAATAAGCAATTGATTCTGTCATTTTTATCTTCCACCCTTTGCAAAAGTTATATTAGTTTGCTCAATGGATACCCTTACTCAGGCCTAATTTACGCCCACAAACACCGGCAAGGGGTTGAAGTTCCTGCATCAATGTTTTAAAACCTACAGGAGTCAATGACTGTGGACCATCACAATAGGCCTTTTCCGGGTGGGGATGGACCTCGATCAGCAAACCATCCCCACCTGCAGCTATTGAAGCCTTTGATAGGGCTGGCACTAATCTTCGTTCCCCACTACTATGGCTTGGATCAATAATGACCGGGAGGTGACTTAATTCATTTACCAGGGGTACAGAGCTGATATCGAGTGTATTACGGGTATAATGTTCAAAAGTCCGGATACCCCTTTCACAGAGAATGACATTGTAGTTTCCCTCTGCCATAATATATTCTGCAGCCATTAGCCATTCCTCAATTGTAGCTGACAACCCTCTTTTTAACAAAATCGGGCGTTCCTGTTTCCCAAGCTCCCGCAATAGGGAATAGTTTTGCATATTACGGGCTCCCACCTGCAGTAGATCAGCATAAGAAGAAACAAGCTTTACATCCTTGGGGTTTATAACTTCAGTAACGATTTTTAACCCTGTTTTTTCCCTGGCTCTGGCCAGGATCTCAAGCCCTTTCTCCTCCAGCCCCTGGAAACTATAAGGAGAGGTACGCGGTTTAAATGCCCCCCCTCTGAGCACCCTGGCCCCTGCCTCTGCTATCTTTTCAGCAACCTTTAACACCATCTCTAAACCTTCCACAGCACATGGTCCTGCCATGACAATAAGTTCCTTACCTCCAACTACAACTCCATCACCTAAATCAACAAGGGTTTTTTCTTCTTTCATTTCCCGGCTAACCAGTTTGTAGGGAGCCATTACGGGAACAATTTTTTCTACCCCTGGAAGCAGTTTAAGGGTAGACAGGGAGCCCTGCTTTTGGTCACCTATGGCACCAATAACGATTTTCTCCACCCCCTTGATAACGTGGGAACGGTAATTCATTTCTTTTAGACGTTCCTTTACCATTTCAATTTCCTGCTCTGCAGCATCAAGTTTCATCACAATGATCATATTAAGCTCTCCTTCATAAATATATAAGCGAGGATTACATTATTAGGGACGAAAATGTAATCCTCGCTTAATAAATGAAAACTTCCTGCCCAAGGGACAGGAAGTTACTTTCCGCGGTACCACCCTAGTTAGCTTAATAAAAGCTCACTCTTATCAGGAGCAGAGTTCTAAAAAAACCCTATTCCTGTTTCATCGCTAACGGGTGAAAAACCCGGCACAGCCTACTTTCCAAAAACCCGGTTTCAGCTTGCAGCTCCAGAGGGAACTTCAACCAATTGCCTTTCCAGCGGGGCTTACAGCCCATGGCCCCACCTCTCTGTGGCAGGCTAAATTAATCTACTTTCCTCTTTCATGGTTGTTAGACTTAATTTAATTTGTGGGGAGAATTATAGCATAACAATCTCCAGCAGTCAACTATTTTTTAATTCCTTTTCATACAAAAACTACACACGTGGAGCATTATAAGTATTCATTGCCTCGGATATTCCCCTTTTAAGGAAAAGATCAACCGCATCTACAGCAGTTGTAATCATCTCCTCTATACCTGGTTTTTCATCATCGCTAAAAGGGGAAAGCACATAGTCAGATGCCCTAAAAAAGGGAGCAAGCCTGTCCCTGCCAATGCCAAGTCTAAGCCTGGGAAAATTTTCGGTTCCCAACATAGCAATGACAGATGCCAGGCCCTTATGGCCCCCACTCCCGCCTCCGGGACGTAAACGTATCCTGCCTGCAGGCAGATCAAGGTCATCATATATAACTAGCAAATTGTCCGGATCTAGTGAAAAATGCCTTAAAAGCCCAGCAACAGCTACCCCGCTTCGGTTCATGAAAGTAAGTGGCTTGGCCAGGATTACCTCTTTCTGATCCCAAATTGTTTTCCCAAAATAAGACTGGCATTTGACCTCTTTTAACTGCACATTGTAACGAGCGGCCAACTCATCTATGACCCAAAAACCAACATTGTGCCTGGTATGGACATATTTAAGACCCGGATTTCCTAAACCCACAAATAAAAACAAGCTCCACCACCCCATAAATTAAACAATTGTTAAATGGCTAAAGATAAAACAATTGTTATGCAGTTGCTAAACCCTTTGGAAGGCAAGAAGGCAATGAGGAGAAGAGTTACTCATTATCTTTTTCCTGTTCATCATCCTCTCCTTCAACGCCCGGTTCAATTTCTTCCCCTTCAACTTCTTCCTCTTCTTCCTCGACATGAGGTGCCAAAACAGAAGCTATATCCTCAGTGGGCTCATTCAGTATTTCTACATCTTCGGGTAGCGTAAGATCAGCCACTGTAATAACATCGCCAATATTGAGGCCATCTACCGGCACGTCAATATGCTCAGGTATGTCACCAGGTAAACAGCGAATACTAATCTCCCTGAGCTGGATTTGCAGGATGCCCCCTTCTTTAGCGCCTGCTGGTTCCCCAATAAAATTCAATGGGACGTTGATTTCCAATTTGTCCTTGAGGGAAATACGGATTAAGTCAACATGAATAAACGTGTCCTGCTTGATAGGATGTTTCTGTAATGCTTTTATCATAACCGTTTCTGCAGAAGTACCATTTCCTCCTTTAATTTCCAGATCAAGCAAAACATTTAATCCGGCTGCAGTACTCAGGGCTCTTTTGATATCCTGACTTCCAAGACTTATCAAAATGGTTTCTCCCCGTCCATAAACAACTGCGGGTACCAACCCTTTTGCCCTGGATTCTTTTAATTCACCTTTGGTACCTAATTCTCTTGGTATTGCTTCAATTTTAAAACGTTCCATAGCTTATATTCTAGCCATGTCAGGGCTAGAAAACACCTCCTAGTTAATTAGATAAGTAAAGCGGAACTAGTCGAATAATTCGCTAACTGAAAGCTCTTCATATATTCGTTCAATAGCATCGCCAATTAAAGGGGCCACAGAAAGAACCGTAACCTTGTCCAGTTTCAAACTATTATTAAGCGGTATTGTATTTGTGACCACCACTTCTTTAATTGGAGAATTTTGAAGGCGTTCTTTTGCAGGGCCGGATAAGACAGGGTGGGTGCAGCAGGCATACACCTCTGAAGCCCCCCTCCTAATCAATTCCTCAGCCCCCTGTGTAATAGTACCTGCAGTATCTATTAAATCATCAATCAAAATAGCCTTCTTATTCTGGATGCCCCCAATAAGATTCATAATTTCTGACACATTGGGTTCAGGGCGCCTTTTGTCAATAATAGCAAGAGGAAGATTCAAACGTTCAGACAATTCCCTGGCACGGGTAACCCCCCCCAGATCCGGCGAAACAACCACCCCATTTTGAATATTTTTTTGTTTTAAATAACGGGCCAAAATAGGCAACCCCAGAAGGTGATCAACAGGTATGTCAAAAAAACCCTGTATTTGCCCTGCATGGAGATCCATTGTAATTACCCGATCTGCACCTGCCCTTGTGATCAAGTCAGCTAACAGCTTAGCCGTAATAGGATCACGGGCTTTCATTTTTCTGTCCTGCCTGGCGTAACCATAATAGGGAATTACAGCGTTAATCCTCTTGGCGGAGGCCCTTTTTAAAGCATCTATATAGATAAGAAGCTCCATAATATGATCATTTACAGGCTTACAAAGCGACTGTATGACATAAACATCTGCTCCTCTTACGCTTTCATCAATTTGTACAGAGATCTCATCATCACTAAAACGCGTAATTCTTCCAAGCCCGAGGGATATACCAAGATATGATGCTACTTCCCTGGCGAGAGGCAGATTTGCGCTACCAGAAAAAATTTTTAATTCCCGCTCTTTTGCCAAGTACTAAACCTCCCAACCTTTTTACATTTATTATAGTACCGGTTGGTTTTATTTCTCTACAGAAACTGATTTTTCCTTCTATTTATCACTTTTTTTTGCTATGAACCTCTCCCCTATTCTTTCTTTAGTTTTTTGCCGGGAACGTGAAATGGCAAGGGCGCCGGGAGGAACATCACGGGTAATGGTTGAACCTGCCGCAATAAATGATTTTTTACCGATAGTAAGGGGAGCAACCAGATTACTATTACAACCAACAAAGGCCCCCTCCTCGATGGTAGTAAGATGCTTTTGGCGACCGTCATAGTTTACTATAATGCTACCAGCACCCATATTAACGTCGTCAGCTATAACAGCATCACCTACATAGCTAAGATGGGGAATCCTGCTTTTATGACCGATCCTACTGTTTTTAATTTCTACGAAATCTCCAATCTTAACCCCACTACCAATAGTACTGCCTGGTCGAATGTGAGCATAGGGTCCAACCAAACAATTATTACCCAGACGACTTTGCAAAACTGTAGATTGCCGGCAAATAACATTATCCCCAACTTCAGTATCAATGAGGTGTACCCCGGGGCCCAGAACACAATTTTCACCTATTTTTGTTTTCCCCTCCAAAACAGTTTGGGGGTATATGATAGTGTCCCTTCCTACTTCCACCTCTACATCAATATAAGTTGTTGCCGGATCGATCATTGTTACTCCGGACGACATCAGCCGGGTATTAATTCTTTCCCGCAAGCAAGAAGCAGCCCATGCCAACTGTACCCTGTCGTTTATCCCCAGAGCAAAATTGGCATCCTCCAACAAATAGCCTTGAACAAGATGACCTGCCTGGGATAACATGGCAACTAAGTCAGTTAAATAGTATTCTCCCTTAATTGTATTTTTAGGTAATAAGGGTAAGTACTGGCGCAATAGTTGTAGATCAAAACAGTAACTCCCTGTATTAATCTCCTTTATTTCCTTTTGCTGTTCAGTAGCATGCAACTCCTCTACTATTTTGAGAACATTGCCCGCTTCATCCCTGAGCACCCTGCCATACCCGGTTGGCTGTTCAAGTATAGCAGTAAGGATAGAAGCCGCAGCCTGATGCCTGCGATGCTCGTCTATAAAGCCTCCTAAAACCCTTTCCTCTAACAGGGGGGTATCTCCGCAAAGAACCAGGATCTCCCCCTGATCAGGAAGGTAAGGAAGCGCTTGTTGTAGGGCATGGCCTGTTCCCAACTGTTGTTCTTGGTCTACATAACATAGCTTTTCCCCAAAATATGCTTTTATATCTTCAGCACCATGGCCCACTATAAGTATTTGCTTATCTGTTATTCCTCTGGCAGAACGCAAAACATGCCAGAGAAGAGGTTTACCACACAAAAGGTGTAGAACCTTTGGCCGGGATGAATTCATGCGTGTCCCCTGGCCCGCAGCCAGAATAACAGCCCAAAGCTGTTTCATTTTTTTCCCTCCCCCTATTTTTTATTGATCCATCTCAAGGATGTTTCTGACCAGCTCTAGATCTGTAGGCTTGTCGACATCAATTCCTATTTCCGGATAATTGCTTATTACAGCTTTGGCCCTCAATTTCAGTAGTTGTGAAAAACGTTTTTCGAGTTGGGGGATGGTAAGCCTTTTAGTCATATAACGGATAAGAAACCCTGTTCCTAGGTAAGAAAGCATTTTCGCCGGCTTTTTCCGGGCCTTCAAAAAATCCTTTATGATCTCCAGTGACGGTTCTATAACAGCCGGATTAACAAGGAAAATATTTCCCCCCGTGAAAATACCCTCTTGAAGAGTTAGGTAGGTTCTTTTAACCTCTGGGAACCTGCTTTCACAATTTTCTTTACTAATAATTGGGTAATAAAAGTCGTGATCATGGGGGCGACACTTTTCCAGAAAATCTTCTACCGCTTCCGATGTAATTAAGGGAATATCGGCAGAACTAAACAAAACAGGACAATTGTCATTAAGGTATTGGCTGGCTACTAAAATATTTTCCCACATTGATAGACTCTCGGGGATAATTTCTACAGCAAGCCCCTCTATTTGGGAGGATAATTCTTCTGCCATGGAACCAACCAGAACAATACGCCTTATTTCCTTAATCTGGCGAAAGGTTTCCAATACATAGCATACCATTTCTTTTTCCTTGATTTTAAGCAACGCTTTATGAGAAATACCCTCTTTTAATTTTAAATCATGTTCACTTTCTTTATCTCCTCCGGCTAAAACAATACAGTCAACCATCAAACATCGCCGCCTTCTTTCTCTTCTAACATGATATGCTTACCAGCCTGTTCTGTTGCAGTTAATATTGTTTTATAACCCTCTTTTCTAAGCTCTTTTCCAACATCCAAAAGTTCCTCCTCATCTGGGGATAAAATAAAAATAGTGGGCCCACTTCCTGAAACAAGGGCAGGCAGTTTTTTTTGTTTAAGCTTCTGTTTTAAGTTAAAAACACTTTGTGCAAGGGAAAAGACACTCGTTTCAAGATCATTGTGGAGAAAATCAGCAAGGAAACGGCAATCTCCAGGACCCTTCTTTAAATGCCGTATTAGGCAGTTTACCAGGTTTTTTCGGGTTATTTTAGACAAATTCAGGGAATTATAAATCTCTTTAGCAGTTAGTTGCAAACCCTGGGGTATAACCAAAAGCACATTTGCAGTAGGTAAAGCGGGTAATGAATAAACAACCTCCCCCCGCCCTTTAGCCAGCGCCGTCCCCCCCCAGAAAAAAAAGGGAACATCCGAACCCAATTTAGCCCCCAGCTGGAAAAGGGAAGCTTCATCCAGCGGAGCACCCCACAGTTCATTAAGCCCCAACAGTACCATTGCAGCATTACTGCTTCCCCCACCTAACCCGGCAGCAATAGGTATTTTTTTATGTAATGTAATCTTGGCCCCCTTATTTGGAACAATTGTTTTAAACAGCTGCGCGGCCTTAAAGGCAAGGTTCTCCCCTTTGGCCGGCAGGCTGGCATCGTCACAAAAAAACTCAACCTTTCCACAAGGCAATTCTTCAAGATAAATAGTATCATGAAGTTTTAATTGTTGCAAAACAGTTTCTACCTCGTGAAAACCATCGGAGCGGCGAGCCAAAATCTCTAAAACAATATTAATTTTAGCATAGGACTTTAATTTAAGCCGCATAATTTAAGGCCTCCAGGTCTTGTAGTTTTAAGCCTGTTGATAACAAACCAAACGGGGATTTTTTGTTATTCCTGGAATGCGGCCCCGTTTTGCCAGGGGGCGTCCCTCTATTTCCTTTAAGTCCATAGTCATATCTATTGCTCGGGCACTGGAAATATAGCTTCCTACCCCAAATGCATCCGCCCCAGCTTTCAGGAGCGCGGGAATACGTTCTGCAGTAATCCCCCCGGATACTAAAATATGGACATGATTAAAGCCTTCTAAGTCAAGGCGGGCCCTTACCTCCCGCACAAGCGCCGGGGTAACCCCGCCCCTCTCTCCTGGGGTATCCAAGCGGACCCCGTGCAGGCGTTTATCCAGGGCCCTGGCAAGGCGCAACGTTTCTTCTGCTTCGTCCCTGAAAGTATCCACTAAAATAATTCGGGATGAATCCCCGGGCATGATCTGATCATAAAGTAGTGCGGTTTCCAACGTATCCCCAATAATGAGCACTGCTGCATGGGGCACAGTCCCTACAGGTTCCCTGTCTAGAAGTTTTGCACCCAAAATACAGCTACAATTGTCCGCACCACCAATAACGGCTGCCCTTTCCATTACAGGAGCTACAGCAGGATGAAGATGACGTGCCCCAAAAGAATAAACCGGTTTATCACCGGCAGCCTTTTTACAAACCCTGGCAGCTGTAGCCCAGCCACTAGAACTGGCCAACATCCCCAGAAGGGCTGTTTCATACATTCCAAAGTCATCATAGGCACCCTCTAAGCGCATGACAACTTCCCTTTCTTCCATTTCTTCCCCCTCAGGTAAAGCCCAAAGAGAAATATTCCGTCCTTTTAAAAGGTTGAAAACCTCCTGGCTCCCTGCAAAAACCCCCGATCTACCACAAAATATTTCGGCGATAACAGGGGTTTTTTCTTTTCCAGCAAAAGTTAATAATTCCCTGGTACGGATAAAATAAAGATCGGAAGTTGCCCCATTGACTATTTCTTCATGGGTCGCGCTGTGGAAAATGCGTCCTTCCTTTATCCTAAAATTTAGAACATCTTGCATATTTTTAAATTCTTCCATAGTCCCCTCCCCTTTAAAAAGAGCTAGATCACTTTTACACCTAGAGTTTGTTCCATTTCCCTTAAGGCAAACCGGTGGGCATCAAGATCAAAAGAAGCTACACAATCCTTTCTAACAGTAACCTCATAGTTTAACATACGCGCTTCAGCAGCCGTATAAAGAATACAAATTTGCGTACATACCCCTGCTAACTCAATTTCCTTAGCATTATTTTCCCTCAATATTATGTCAAGATCTGTTCCAAAAAAAGCACTGTATCGTCTTTTAACGACCAGAAAATCTCCCTTTTCCGGCACTAAATCCTCTATTACTTCTGCACCCCACTCCCCCGCAAGACAGTGTGGAGGGAACATCTTGAATTCAGCATCCCCTGGAAGATGCCTGTCCATAACATAGATGACTGGTTTGCCTTCGGAACGTTGCTTAAAGAGTCTTTCTTTTACATTTTTCTTAACCTGATCTGCAGCATCGCCAATATAAAGAGAACCTTTTTCATCTAAAAAATCATGTAACATATCAATAACCAAAAGTGGTTGTGACAATAAATATCCATCCTCCTTAAAAAACAGGGTCAAGAAGCATCTAAACACCTAAAATCATTCCACATTCCCTGATAAAATCCTTTTTTAAGAATAATTTTACTAGCTATGTTTGTTTTTTGCTACAATATATGTTAACGTCAAAGGGTATACCCTATTAAGGTATACCCTACCACCCTACTATTTCGGAGAAACGGTCCTTTCAGCCCTTTCGATGGCTTTTTTAACCAAGTTGCCGCAATTTCGGGACGTAACCTCGCCAAACCCTTCCCGGCGCGCTATTTCACCGATGCCCAACTCGTCTGCAAGCTCATACTTTAAAGCCTCAGACATGATTCCTCTTCGCCTTCTTTTAGGGATGACCTTCAGCTCCTTCTTATATTAATAAAAGGTGGCGGTTTTATTTTACGCAATAGCAATTAATAATATGTAATGTCGAAGCATAGAAGTGGGTAGCAGCAGGGGTAAAGCGAAAGATTGGATGGGTAGAAAAGGGGAGATATTGTGTTTTCATGTTCTTTATCCCCGAAAATAACCTTTTCCTTGGCCTGCTAAAAAATACATAACTAAGGATTTTTTTTCTGGTAAATTGTATTAAAGCGCTTGGTGAAACCATACTTTTCAGGATCATTTATATACTCTGCAGAGTCTATTATTAAAAAACCTCCTTTTTTCAAGGATTTTGCAAATTGCCCCAGCAAGAATTCCTGAACGCTTTGTTTAAAATATATAAAAACATTGCGGCAAAAAATCATGCTATTATTGGGCAACGGACGATCCAACAGCAAATTATGTATTTTAAATTTTACTGCTTCTTTGATTTTTGGCTTGATGAGATAGTTTGAACCTTCCTTCACAAAATATTTTTTTATAATCTCCTCCTTTGTTTTCCCAAGTTGTTTAAGATTATATAAACCTTTTTTTGCTACTTGTAAAATATTTTGGTCAATATCGGTGGCAATAATCCTTGCCCTGTTCAAAACGTTTAACAAGTCAAAAATAATTGCTACGGTATAAGGTTCAGCGCCTATAGAACAACCTGCACTCCATACGGTAAAATAACGGGGGTTCATTTTAATAAGTTCTGGAATAATAATATTCTGTAGTGTAGCATATACTTTTCCGTCACGGAAAAACTCAGAGGTATTAATAGTAAGGTAATTCATAAAGCGTTCCATTACTGTGGGGCTCTCCCCTAGATGTTTAAAAAAAAGCCAAAAATCAGTTTTCTTTTCCCTTTCCATAAATTGTCTTATGCGCCTTTCCATCTGTCGGTCTTTGTAACTTTCCAGATCTAGTCCTGTTTTTTTATAAAAAAATGCCTTAAATTGATCATAATCCCATTTACGGGAAAGCATAACATTCCTCCTTCTTTAAAAACTTTTTCTAACTTAACATGTGGGAAATAGTTTGTGCAATTTTGTCCAGGGGGACAACTATGTCTGCCAGACCTGCCTTTATTACCGAACCAGGCATGCTTGGAATTACAGCAGTAGAAGGATCCTGGGCAATCGTTCGTCCACCTTTTTCCTTTATTTTGGCCATTCCTTCAGTACCATCCTTGCCCATACCTGTTAGGATAACACCGATCATGCTAGCCCCAAAATAATCTGACAAAGACTCCATCATAACATCTGCAGAAGGACGTACATGTTTAACAGGAGCAGATCTGCTTAAAATGATGTATTTGTCAATCGAAAATTCCCCCATATTTTAATCGAAAACTCCCCCACTAATAGTCAAAAAAACACGTTTATTCCTGTTCTTCCAACCATTTTTTGGTTTCTTTTAAGCGATAAG
>JBMNNS010000051.1:0-12036 GCA_050942625.1 Dethiobacteria bacterium | reverse complement strand
CCCTGCAGAAGATACTGTGAGATCCCTTTCTATGTTCAATTCATCCCATATTTTTGTAAATAATCCCTGCGCCATTACACTTCTGCAGGTGTTCCCTGTACAGATAAAAAGAATATTTAATTTTTTGGGCACGAGCAAAACCTCCTTTTTTAAAAAAAATTTTCCAAAATAGTTAATTCTAGACCTTTTTTTCTGCATTAAATATTCTGGTAGCAGCTTTACGAAGCCTATTCATAATGGCCCTGCCCAACCCTGTTTCATTAACACCTTCCGCTATAATTATATCTAGCTTTAGTTCATCTAGCCTTCGCAGGGCTTGGAAAAGTCTCCGGGCTGCTAGATGATGATCCTCCCGGGGACCTAACACTTCCAAGACAGCTGTTGGAAAATATCTTTTCATTTCTTCGGAAAGGAGAAGACCTACCTTACATCCTTGAAGGTTTAGACTATTATAAAGGGATATGATCTGTTTCCTTTGCAGCTTGCCTTTACCTTCTACGAGATAAAGGGGGGTTGTTGGGGCATAGTGTCTATATTTCATCCCCGGCGAAGGTGGAGTATACCCGTCATTTTCGTCTTTACCTCTATTAGAAAGATCGAGTATTTCTTTTTTCAAACAGCTTTCTAACATCTCCAAAGTAACGCCTCCTGGTCGCAATAGCGAAGGAGGTGTTGACACCAGACTTAGCACCGTTGACTCCAACCCAAAGATACAATCTCCCCCATCAATAATTGCGTTTATCCTGCCTGCCATTTCCCCTAAAACATGTTTTGCTTTTGTTGGACTGGGCCGTCCTGATAAATTAGCGCTTGGAGCTGCCAATGGCAAACCTGCCGCCCTAATTAATTTTAGGGCAAGGGGATGGGAAGGAATCCGGATAGCTATGGAAGGAAGTCCTGCTGTTGTTATATCTGGTACTATTTTTTTTTTAGGTAAAATAATAGTGAGGGGCCCCGGCCAAAACTTTTGACCAAGCAACAAAGCTTCTGGGGGAATTGTTGAAGCTAATTCATACATTTGTTCCATTTTAGCAATATGAACGATAAGGGGGTTGTCCGCTGGTCTTTTTTTTGCCCGGAAAATTTTTGCAACTGCTGGTGAGCTGAAAGCGTTAGCTCCAAGACCATAAACAGTTTCAGTAGGGAAAGCCACCAGCCCACCTGCATTCAAAATTCCTGCAGCATAAGCAAGTGCTTTTCTTTCCTCAAAAGAATTGGAGGATTGTAGTAAAACCGTTCCTTTGATCCCCAGCCATGCCACAATATTCAACTCCTTCACCAAAACCACCGGCTATTTTAGTATCAAAGTTTTTATTTTTTATGGTTTTTAACCTCAGGTTCTTGAATTTGCTTTTCACAATTACGGCAATAACCAAAAAACTGTAAGTTATGGTCAATTATTTCAAATTGGTACTTTTCCTTGATTACGTCAACGAGCTGGTGCAGCAAGTCTTCTTCAACCTCCAGGATTTCTTCACAATGTAAACAAATCAAATGATGGTGAGGGTGAGCGCTTATATTTCCCTGCACCAGTTCATAGCGACTGCGTCCATCGCCAAAGTATAATCTATGCAATAAATTAAGTTCTTCTAACAAGTCAAGTGTACGATAGATTGTGGCAAGGCCAATTTCTTGCTTTTTTTCCCTGCTTATGCTATATACCTCTTCTGCGCTAAGATGTCTTTCCTTGTTCTCCATGAATATCTCCAACACCAACCGGCGTTGGGGGGTTAGACGGTACTTTTTGAAGCGTTCCTCCAATTCCCCTATTTTATTGTCCATTTGGCAACCTCCCTATTTCACGGAACTCGAAATAAGTTACATCCTTTTTATATAAACTCATCCACAATTATTTGGGATACGTTGGTACTATGGTCTGCTATTCTTTCCAGGTTGCTTAATATGTCAAGATAAATTACACCAACAGTAGCACTACATTCTTTGCGGTTTACACGTTCAATATGGTTCTTCCTTAAAACCTTTTCCATATTATCTACAACATCATCCATCCCTACAACCTGCCGGGCAATTTCTATATTCTCCTCGGACAAAGCAGTGATGGTTTTCTCCATCATTTCATCAACCTTTTCAAACATGCTGTAAACCTCTTTTTTTGCTGTCGGTGTAATCGGCATCCTGTCTTCAAAAACAACATCTGTCAATTGCACAATATTCTGGGCATGATCACCAATGCGCTCCAGGTCATTGGCAGCACTCATAATGCTGGAAACAACAATGCTTTGTTGCCTTGTCAGGGAATGTTGTGACAAATCCTGCAGGTAAACATTAATTTCTTTTTCCAGCCCATCCACCAGGTCCTCCATCTGGAGAATATGTGGTATTTTTTTTCGTTCCCCTTTACAAAAAACATCTATGGAGTCCTTTACCATTTCCCTGACAATGTTGGCCATTCTTTTTAATTCCTGCCGGGCTGCCTGTATCCCTACAGCAGGTGTTTTTAACATCCTTTTATCCAAAAACTTGGGGCCAAGTTCTATAGAAACATCTTCCCCCGGGACAATTAAATTTATAAATCTGATAAAATTTTTGAAGAAAGGGAAAATAAGTACTGTATTCACCAAGTTAAAAAAAGTATGTGCATTGGCCGCCTGACGCCAAACCGTATCGGCAGAATAGATCGTTAACCTGGTAAAAGGCCCGAGGAAAACAAAAAAAACAACAACCCCTATGAGGTTAAAAAGTACATGGGCTATTGCTGTCTTTCGTGCCGACTGGGAAGTACCAATACTGGCCAGCAAGGCAGTAATGCATGTTCCAATATTTGTTCCCAAAATTAAAGGTACAACCGCTTCAATGGTCAGGATATTCTGCATTGTAAGGGCAATAATAATCCCGGTAGCAGCGCTGCTACTCTGGATGACAGCGGTAAAAATAGTTGCAGCTAGAACACCCAGAAGAGGATAATCAGCAAATCTAACCAGCAGGTTTAAAAATAGTGGGCTTTCCCTCAATGGGAACATGGCCTCGGACATAGTAACCATTCCTAAAAATAAAAACCCAAATCCTAAAACAACCTGCCCAAAATAGCGATGGAACTTTCTCTTTCCAAAAAAATTTAATAAACTGCCGATTCCAACAGCAGGCAGGGCCAGAAAATCCAACTTAAAGGAGATAATCTGGGCGGTAATTGTCGTTCCAATATTTGCACCCATAATAACACTGACAGCCTGGGTAAGGGTCATTAAGCCTGCGTTAACAAAACCCACCAGCATTACCGTAGTCGTGCTACTACTTTGTACCAGCACGGTTACCAGGATACCGGTAACGACCCCAATGATTGGTTTGCCGGTCAACACCTCCAGGATATTCTTTAATTTATTCCCTGCAATTTTTTGCATCCCTGAAGCCATCATTTGAATACCAAAAAGAAACATCCCAAGGCCGCCAAACGTTCCCATGGCTATCAGCCAATTCATAGAAGAAAAACCTCCTGTGTATTAGATTCCCTAGAAAAGATTTCTATACGCTTACTTTTTCTCCTTTAAATAGTCCGGCAAAACCCAGCAAATAATATAAATTGTAATATTTAAAATATAATTACCTCTTATTTTTTTAGCTTATCTAACTAATAAAGCCCCCATATTCTTTGAAGAAATGAGGGCTATCCTGATCATCATACCCTAAAACAGCAATAATAATCACCAAATCTACTGAATTACTATGTATTACCCCTAAAAAATTCTACCAGCCAGAAACACCACTTTTTACCTGAACGGTTTTCAGACCCTTCCTCAGTTACTACCAGACTTCCTCTGGTTTCAGGTTCCCTGACCCTTTCATTGTTTGTTTTCATAGGAAATATATTGAAACAAAGGGGCGGGAAGAGGACACACCACCAATTTTCCCCTGCACCATCACCAATAGTAACATAAAGTGCATCATATTCCCCTGCCGGATAAAAATAACCGGCATAGCTTCGAGCAGGGAAAAATCGTTTCTCCAGGGTTGCTTGAACCCTATGTTGAATCCCCTCGTCCAGCAAAAAATGCTGTGCTTTTTCTTCCAGGATATTAACGCTCTTACCCAGCATAATTTTGAGTTCGCTACTGTTCTTACATTTCCCCCAGGATGGGCCATAGACATCTATCAACATTTTCGCCAGTTCGTTTTTAATTCTTTGGTCCTCAGGCCTATCACTATGGGCCTTGACGTGAAAACGAATTACTTCCTGTGGACTTGTCCCTTTAGAGAGTAGCCCGCACCCATTTTCTGGCGATTTTAACATTCTTGGAAAATTTATTGGAACTGATATATATAAAAACAAAAAGAAGGGTAATAACAATATTAAAATTTTGGAAGCAGGTCTCCACATCCTTCCAAGGTAAATTTTCAGGAAGTTAGGTATTAGCCAAAGCATTCCAATCCCCCTCCTTTGTTTTCAGATTTGGCCTTCTTACTTTCGTTTTTGTCATTATAATAATCACGGATACTGCGCAAGGCCCCCTTTTCAATGCGGGAAATCTGGGCCTGGGAAATACCTACTTTGTCGGCTACTTCCACCTGTGTTTTCCCCTGGAAAAATCGTGCTATAATTATATATCTTTCCCGTGGGCTTAATATTTCCAATGCTTCTTGGAGCGCAATATTTTCGAGCCAACGTTCATCCACATTCTCCATGTCTTTTATAAGGTCCAACAAATGCAAGGGGTCGGTGCTGTCGCTAAAAACCGGTTCAAACAAGGAAATGGGATCCATGTTAACATTGTATGCAAGGACAATTTCCTCTATTTCCATGTTCATTTCCTGGGCAATTTCCATTATGGAGGGTTCTTTTTGGTTTTTTTGCAGCATTTGTTCCCTAATTTCCTGGATTTTTTGGGCAGTTACCTTTAAGGAGCGGCTCATATGTAGATAATTGTTATCCCTTAGATAACGTTTTATTTCCCCCAAAATCATCGGTACAGCATAAGTAGAAAAGTTAACGCTGTGTTCCAATTTAAAATTGTCTACTGCCTTCATCAAACCAATGCAACCTATTTGAAACAGATCATCCATATTTTCCCCACGGTTCCTAAACCTTTTCAGGACACTAAGAACTAGCTTTAAATTGCAGTTAATTAGCTCCTCCCTGACTTCCCTTTCACCCCCGATAAAGCGTTCAAATAATTTTTTCATCTTATCCCAGGATATTGTAGAAAGTTCATAGGTATTTACCCCACTTATTTCTACTTTCCCATAATTATACATGACAAGTTCATCCCTCCGGAACAAAATAGCTTGCAGTGGTAACTACTCAGGTCCACAACATCTGGGGCAGGTTTAAAACATTTTGAGCCACCAGGATTTCAGGCTGGTTTTTTTGATCTAATCCTTACTTTCTGAGTAGTTACAGGTTACTTGTACATATAGTATGCGCCAAATTACCATATTTTAGACATAAGGGCTGCAACAAATATGGTATAATAAAAAAATACTATACTCGGAATAAATAAAAATAAAAGGAGGTTTCTTTATGTCTTACCTTGTTCGTTTTGGCGTTTCAATCAGCAAACAGCTTCTGACTAAGTTTGACAGGCTAATCGTTCAAAAAGGCTATAACAACCGCTCGGAAGCTATCCGGGATCTTATACGAAATCAATTGGTTGAACTTGAATGGGAAAATGAGGGTGAAGAGGTGGCCGGCACTGTCACACTCATTTATGACCACCATGTCAGGGGGTTAACAGAACTATTGATGAAACTGCAACACGGTTACCATGATCTGATCCTATCCACCATGCATCTGCACCTGGATCATCATAATTGCCTGGAGGTGCTGGCAGTCAAAGGAACAGCTAAAGATGTACGTTCCATTGCAGAACGTCTTATCAGTGTAAAAGGGGTAAAACACGGTAAACTTACAATTACATCTACAGGCAAAAACCTGGTTTAACAAGAAACAAGAAGGAAAGACGAAAAAAGGGAGAAGAAGAAGGAAGAAGGAGGTAAAATACTAAAAAATAAAAGGATGTAAAAAAAAGCGCAAAATAGGGTAAATATATGAGGTTAGGAGCAAAACCGGCTACAGTATAAAACAACAGACCCTTTCTATGCCGGCATAGTCCTTCAAAACAATTGTTTCCCGCCAGGGTCCGTTTTTACCTGCCAGGGCGCAAACTTCAAAAGCCTGGCCTTTGCCAATCTCCAGCGCCAGGATACCAGGAGAAAGAAGACATTCTTTAATATCCCTAAAAATCTCTCTGTAGATATCCAGGCCGTCTGCGCCTCCATCAAGAGCATGTTGAGGCTCACTTAAAACTTCAGGGGACAGGGTTGCTAACAGTTCCGTTGGAATATAGGGAGGGTTGGAAACGACAACGTGGAAACTGCAATCCCGTTTATGTAACAAATCCCTCAAACTGCCACAAACAAACTCTAGACGACTCATAACCCCAAACCTTTTTCCGTTTATAGCTGCTACCTTTAGAGCATGTTCATCTTTATCAAGGGCAATAATCCTTGCAGCAGGGAAATGGCAAGCCAGGGCGATGGCAATATTGCCACACCCGGTACCGATATCCAAAATATTAAATCCAGCATCGTTTTGCTGCCAGGGTTTATTTTTTTGTAGCCATTCTATCACATACTCTACAAGATGTTCCGTCTCAGGCCGGGGAATCAAAACACCCTTTTCAACAACAAAGGGAAGACCCATAAATTCCTTTTGTCCTGTAATATAAGCAAATGGTTCGCCTTTTCCCCGTCGTTTGATTAGTTCCCAGTAATCCTCTACCAGGGAATTATTGAGCACAACATCGCTATGGGCATAAAAAAAACTTCTCTCCTTTTTTAGTAGGAAGGACAAAATCAATTCAGCATCACTGCGGGGAGAAGTTTTTCCTTTAAGATGCAGATAAAAAGCTGCTTTTTTTAATAATTGTTGTATGGAATAATTGTTTGACATATCAGTTTTATGCCTGCTCAGTTAGCATGTTTGAGCTGTTCAGCCCGTTCATAGGCAATCAAAGCTTCGATAATTTGGTGAAGATCACCATCCAATACCTGATCAAGCTTATGAAGGGTAAGGTTTATGCGGTGATCCGTAACCCTATTTTGGGGAAAATTATAAGTGCGGATGCGTTCACTGCGATCCCCTGTACCCACCTGGCTGCGCCTTTCACGGGCCTGTTCCTGTTGTTTTTCAGCTATCATTTTATCCAAGAGGCGTGCCCTTAAAACCCTCATGGCTTTTTCCCGGTTTTTAAACTGAGACTTTTCGTCCTGGCAACTAACTACAGTATTAGTAGGAAGGTGGGTAATCCGTACAGCCGATTGGGTAGTATTAACACTTTGACCCCCGGGACCTGTAGAGCAAAAGGTATCGATCCGTATCTCCTGCGGTGAGATCTCCAGATCCACCTCCTCTGCTTCCGGCAGTACAGCAACAGTTGCTGCAGAAGTATGAATGCGTCCGCCCGACTCGGTAGTGGGTATCCTTTGCACCCTGTGAACACCGCTTTCAAACTTTAACTGGCTGTAAGCCCCCCTGCCCTTAATGGCAAAAACTATTTCCTTAAAGCCTCCAATATCGGTAGGGTTGGAATTTAATATCTCCACTTCCCAATGCTTATTTTCTGCAAACCGCAGGTACATGCGCAGCAGGTCAGCAGCGAATAAGGCTGCTTCCTCACCCCCAGTTCCAGCCCTGAGTTCCATGATGACATCCTTTTCATCATTGGGGTCTTTTGGGATTAAAAGTTCCTTAAGTTTGCCCTCCAGACTTTCTTTTTCACTGTTAAGCTTTGCGCTTTCTTCTCTTAAGAAAGAAACCATTTCTTCATCCGGTTTTTCATTGAGCATCTCTGTAACATCATCTATTTCCTGCAACACTGCCCTGAATCGCCGGTACACTGTGACGATTTCCATTAATTCCGCATGTTCACGGGTATATTTTTGCCATCTCTGTTGGTCTTTAATTATTTCGGGATCAGCAATGCTTTTCTCCAGAAAAAGATAACGTTCCTCGATAACTTTTAACCTTTCCCACATGTTTGTTACCTCCGAATATATTCACCCATACCTATAACCAGGTAACTGCAATTATTTTATGCAGCACAGCAATGTTATTATAATGTTATTTCTGGTTTTTCAGGCATGCACAGGCCCCTTCCAGGATAAATTTCAGAGCCGGGCACCTTATCTTTTTCCGGCAATACGGATTTTAGGGCATAAAGCGCCACTTCAAGCTGGGCATCGTCGGGTTTATTGGTGGTAAAAAGTTGGAGCCATAAACCAGGCTGTGAGATAACCCTGGTAAAAAAATTTTCCTTCCTGCTGGCGAAACGGATAACCTCGTAAGAAATACCAGCTACAACAGGTAACAGTAAAAGCCTGATCAATATCCTGCGCCATAATACCGGCCATCCAAAGAAAGAAAACAGTAGAATACTGATCACCATTACAATTAGTAAAAAGTTTGTGCCGCATCTACGGTGTAAGGTACTATAATTACGTGCATTCTCAACCGTGAGGGGTTGGCCATCTTCATAACAAGCAATTGCTTTATGTTCTGCGCCATGATACTGGAATACACGGGTTATTTCCTTCCAGCGTGAAATTAAAAAAATATAACTTAAAAAAATAAAAAGCCGAATAGCGCCCTCCACCAGGTTTAATAAAAAGGGTATTTCCAGTCCCTGTCTTAGGTATTTCATTAAAACAGTCGGTAAAATGATAAAAAGCCCTACCCCTGCAGCAAGGGAAACAACCAGCGTCAGAGGCAGTTCCCAGCCACCCAGTTCCTCCTCATCTTCAAGCACTTGTTCGGCAGAAATGGAAAGGGATTGAAAACCTAAAATAAGGGCCTCTATAAAGGCCACCATCCCACGAAAAAGAGGCCATTTTAAAAAAGGATAACGTTCTCCAAGCGGATCAAATGTTATTTCTCTAACTTTAATATTTCCTTCTTCGAGCCTGACCGCAATAGCGATTTTGGACTTATTGCGCATCATAACCCCTTCAATGACCGCCTGGCCGCCAACCGGCAATTTTTTACCTTCCAATTTTATACCCCTTTTTCTTAAAAACAGGGCCTATCCGCCCTGTTTTTAACTTCTTACCTGTTATATTTGCGTTTAAAACGTTCGACCCGGCCTCCCGTGTCAACATACTTTTGTTTTCCTGTAAAAAATGGGTGGCAATTTGAACAAATTTCCACTTTCATGTTTTTTCTTGTGGAACCCGTTTCATAACTGGAACCACAAGCACAAATAATTTGCGTTTTTTCATATTCAGGATGGATTCCTTTTTTCATCCCAGATCACCTCATTTCATTGCTAAGCGCTTTCCAATGCAACAAAGCAGATTATATCATAACAAAAAAAACTCTTTTTGGCAACACTTTTTGCCCCTACTTGTAGTTATTCTATGATAATGTCATGTTGAATTTATTCTGATAAAATGTCACCTATGAGAGGAGAGACATTTATCATGACCCAGCAGAACATTAAGGCAGGAAACTAAGGGGATCAAGCTTGTTTCCATCCAATATTATTTCCAGGTGTAAATGGGGGCCTGTTGCATTTCCGCTTGCTCCAACCTTAGCAATAGGCTGCCCTGCAATCACACGATCGCCTTCCCTAACCAAATTTGCCGAGTTATGGGCGTAGAGCGTACCCCAACCCTTTCCATGGTCTATCGTAAGCGCCAAACCATAACCGTTTCGTAAACCGGTCTGTATCACATATCCAGGGGCTGCCGCCTTAATGATCGTTCCAATTGGAGCCGCAATATCCAGCCCATAATGGTATGTGCCGTTCCTCCAACCATAATAAGAAGTGATCTCCCCCACCAGAGGCCATTGAAAAGAAGGGACAGAAATGTTTCCCTGGCCCTGAGCCTGCCGTCTATCTTCCCGGCAGGAGGCGAGCGCTGCCATTGTAGCCGTGTTCTCTTGCCCTGTCATTATCCCCTCCACTGTAAAAATATTTATAATTTGCCCCTTCCGGATTAAATGTGGGTTTTGAAGCCTGTTCCAGTTTACTAAACTGGTTAGGCTGGTATTGTAAGTCCGAGCAATAGAGCTTAATGTTTCCCCAGGTTTTACTATATGTTGTATGGGATCATTCTCTGGGGTATTTTTTTTCTTTATTCTTTCCTGTTCAGCTTTATGAAGCATAACTTCATTCTTATAAGCTTCTAGTTGTTCCAAATAGGGGGGACACAAAGGCTTTTTTGTCAGCAATTTTGCACTTACCCTCAATGGGAAACAAAATAAAATACAACAAAACAACACCGAAACCAAAACTGTAAAAATAACTTTCTGACTTTTGAAACCTTTTACAAGCTTGTATATGTCATCTGACTCTTGCAAAATAAATAGCAAATGGCCCATTTATTACCACTCTCCAGCTCTTAAAACTGCCCCTATTCTTTACCACTGGGCAATAAATATGCAGAACAAACTGGAATGGTTGTCCGAGACCACTGAAAAAACCGGTTTTATAAAAAACTGCCGCCATTGTCATCCTGAGCGATAGCGAAGGATCTTGGTTTTAAGCTGACACAATTTGGGACTTTTTCAATAGTTTTGTGGTTGTCCCTCTTTCCCTGAAAAACAGTTTTAGAATGGAGTGCTTGCCCGTTCCTTATAGATTATGAAGGTTTGATAAAAAGGAGGCATTGTTTTCTGTTTTCTTTAGGCGTTCAATGAGGGCTTCTAAAAAATCCATTGAGGAGGTCACATTCATGGAACGACGTAAAGTCCACATTAATTCTAAAGTATTTTCATCCAATAACAATTCTTCCCTTCTGGTCCCCGAGCGCTGGATATCAATGGCAGGGAAATATCTCCTTTCTGCAAGTTTACGATCCAAATGTAGTTCCAGGTTGCCAGTTCCCTTGAATTCTTCATAAATAACATCATCCATCCGGCTGCCCGTGTCTATCAACGTTGTAGCTAGGATAGTAAGGCTCCCTCCATTATCAATGTTTCTGGCAGCGCCAAAAAAACGTTTGGGCTTATAGAAGGCAGCCGGATCAATACCACCTGACAGTGTCCTGCCGCTGGGGGGAATTATAAGGTTGTATGCTCTCGTTAGCCGGGTGATACTATCCAACAAAATGACAACATCCTTACCGTGTTCCACAAGGCGCTGTGCTCTTTCTAAAACCAGTTCTGCCAGCCGGATATGGTTTTCAGGCCTTTCATCAAAGGTGGAACTAAGCACTTCCCCTTCGACTGATCTACGCATATCCGTTACCTCTTCCGGCCTTTCATCAATCAATAAAATAATTAGCTCAATGGAGGGGTAATTCGCCGTAATGCTATTTGCTATTTTTTTTAATAATAAAGTTTTTCCAGCTTTAGGGGGAGAAACAATGAGTCCTCGCTGGCCTTTACCAACGGGTATTAGTAGATCAATAATCCGCGTTGCCAGCTCATCCGGTGCTTTTTCTAATTTAAGTTGTTCCTCAGGATGAATAGGTATGAGTTCAGAAAAAAATGGCCGTTTGCTAGCTTTTTCAGGGTCCAGATTATTAACAGCCTCCACATGTAGAAGGGCAAAATAGCGTTCGTTTTCTTTGGGACGGCGAACCTTGCCGGAAACCAGATCCCCAGTCCGCAGACCAAAACGCCGGATTTGCGAAGCAGAAATATAAATGTCGTTTTCATGAGGGAGATAGTTTACCTGGCGTAAAAAACCAAAACCATCTGCCGTAATTTCGAGAACCCCCTCTGCAAAAATGAGTCCTTCCGCCTCTGTTTCATGTTTTAAAAGAGCAAAAATGAGATCCCTTTTTTTCATACTGCTGAAACCTTTTATTTCAGCTTCCTTGCCCATACGCTGTAATTCCTCTAAATTCATTGTTTCCAGTTTACTAAATTGCATAATTTTCCTCTCTCACTTTCCTGGCTATTAAAGTTCTAAACAACGGGATAGTTTTTTACATTAGCTTGCTGTAATGGTGGAAAGGTTGGCAAAGCCATAGTATAACTATTACTGTAAAGGTAATAGAAATAATATATAATTAAGGGATTGATGGAGGAATAAAATAATATAACAAAGGGGACAGCACTGCCAGGATATTTAAAAC
>JBMNNS010000004.1:0-45555 GCA_050942625.1 Dethiobacteria bacterium | reverse complement strand
ATATATTATGGCAGTTTACCTCCTATTCCAAGCAGTGAAGCCGCATTCAAACCTAAAATATTTCTTTTACTTTGTTCAGAAATGGGCAGGTTAAGTATTGCTTCAATATTACCCTTTATGGAGGGAACCCCCGGCCAATCGCTTCCGAAAATAACCTTATGTGCTATTTTTTCTAGATTGGGGATATATTTTAGGAGATTTTTGGGAGGAAGCCCTGCTATTTCAACATAAACATGAGGGTGCAACTGGGCCAGAAAAACGGCCTTATCATACCAAAACCCCCTGCCGCAGTGAACAAGGACAATTTTCAGTTCTGGAAAGTCCCTAGCAACATCGTCCCAATAAATAGGATCGGCATAACGAATTTTTGTTCCCGGGAAAATGGAGCTTCCTGTGTGGGACATAACAATGATACCCCGTTTTTGAGCAAGTTCATATAAGGGATAGAGCCTGCGCTCATGAGGATAAAAATGCTGATAGGAAGGCAACATTTTAAGGCCCTTCATGCCCAGTTCATCAAGGCAGTATTTTAAATCCTCATCCGGTTTTGTAGACAAGTAAGGATTAATATTTGCAAAAGGTATTAAACTTGGATAATTACGACAAAACTCGGAAACATATTCATTAGGAACTATACCAACGACTAATGGTGAATATTCGGCAAGGCAAATACCATAGTCAACGCCCGACTTTTTTAAAAGGCCAACTAATTTGGCCGGCTCCTGTTCCTCCTCTTCGTTGAGGACTTCATCTATCAGGTTGCCCTTTCTAAATCCATCCATCCATTCCCAAACAAAAGGCTTGGTCATTTTTTTGCTATTGATATGAAGGTGCAAATCAATAACAAGGTCTTCCATTTCATTACACCCCTTTACATTTAGAAACCAAAACATAATAGAAATACGTTACCAAAGGAAGCTCCTTTTAAATTCTTCCCTTCAAAATTTCATTAGCGATAATTAACCTCTGAATTTCATTCGTACCCTCATAGATCTGCATTATTTTGGCATCCCGAAAATACTTTTCTATATGATATTCTTTTATGTAACCATAACCACCAAAAACTTGGAGAGCTTCAACAACCACCCGCATAGCCATGTCGCTAGCATATGCTTTAGCCATAGCCGAATACCCGGAAACATATTTAGTCTTTTTGTCAATCAGGGATGCAGCCCTCCATACCAACATCCTGGCAGCATCTATTTCCATGGCCATATCGGCCAATTTTTGTTGTATAAGCTGAAATTTGCTAATACTATGACCGAATTGCTCCCTTTCTTGGGCGTATTTAACAGCCCGTTCATAGGCTGCCCTTGCCACCCCTAAAGCTAAAGCACCTACCATAGGCCGGGAAGTATCAAAAGTGGTCATGATGGTGCGGAATCCCCTGCCTATTTTCCCTAATACATTTTCCTGAGGAACAAAGACATCTTCAAAAAACACGTCAGCAGTATCTGAGGCCCGTATTCCCATTTTATCTTCCTTTTTACCTGAGGATAACCCTGGGAAATCCTTTTCCACCACAACTGCTGTTAAACCCCTGGCTCCCCTGGCACGGTCTACAGTAGCAAAAACAGTGTAAATATCAGCTATGCTACCATTGGTAATGAAGCATTTGTTACCGTTTAAAAGATACCCTCCTTCAGTTGCTTGCAATTGTGTCGCCACAGCAGATACATCTGATCCAGCTCCAGGCTCAGTCACACACAAAGCGCCAAACTTCCCTTCCGAAAGAGGTGCCAAAAACCTTTTCTTTTGTTCATCATTACCTGCAAATAGAATAGGATAAGCTGCAAGTGAGTTCACCAATGCACTGGTAGCTACTCCAGCACACCCCCTGGAAAGTTCTTCAATAACCAAACATGTAGTCAGGCAATCCATGCCACCACCGCCGTATTCCTCTGGGATAGCCATTGTATTGTAGCCCTGCAACGACATTTCCCTGAGCAGCTCAACAGGAGTTTCGTTCTTTTGATCATAGTCCCCAGCTACTGGTATTATGGCTTTTTCAGCATATTCCCTGGCAGCTTTCTGCATCATTTTTTGTTCCGAAGTCAAGTCAAAGTTCATCTTTAGTTTTGTTCACGCCTGTCCTGGCGTAAGCAAAAAACCTCCTTACATTTATATTATTTATAAGGGTCCTCTATATTATTTATAAGGGTCCTCATAACCCCCACTCAAAATAATATTTTATCCCAAAATAAACAAATATGATCATTTACACTGCAAAAATAGAGAATTTTAAACCTTATGGGGCCTGTTGTGCCTTATTTAAGAGTTCCTGGGCATGTTGTTTGGTAATTTCACTCCTGCTACCCCCATCCAACAGGCGAGCTATTTCTATTACCCTTTCTTTCCCCTTCAGATAATTGACATTAACGACAGTCCTTTCCTGGGAAACCTCCTTAAAAATGTGATACTGGTGATGGGCAGCACTGGCAATATGCGCACTGTGAGTAACACAAATTACCTGATGTTTTTTACCTAATTGAGCCATCTTTTCGGCAACTTTTTTTATTGTTTCCCCACCAATTCCACTGTCTATTTCATCAAAAACAAGGGTAGGTATGCGATCCTGCTCTGCTAAAATACTTTTCAGGGCCAGCATTACCCTGGCCATTTCACCAGCAGATATAATCCTGGCCAGGGGCTTTAAAGGTTCCCCGGGATTTGCCGAAAATAAAAATTCGATTACATCCTTTCCCTTTTTCCCGGGAACACTTCTGGCATTAAACTGAACGGCAAAAGCGGCATTCTCCATGCCAAGCTCGTTAAAAACAGTTTTTACCATTGATTCTAAATTGGCAGCCACACGTTTTCTTTTTTCTGTCAATATTTTTGCAGATTTTTCAATTTGCTGTTCCAAGGACAGGACTTCTTTTTGCAGAGAAATAAGTTCTTCTTCACTATTTTTTAAAAAAACAATTTCTTGTTCACATTTTTCTAAAAAAAGGTGAATATCTTCTACAGTTTTCCCGTATTTTCTTTTTAATCGGCGGTATACTTCCAAGCGTTCTTCAACCCTCTTCCTTTCTTCGGGGGAAAAGTTCAGTTCATCAAGGTAAGCATAAAGTTCATGACCCAGTTCGGATAAACTTGTTCCAATTTCCTCTAAAACATCAATAAATAGCAGCAGTTTAGGATCTGCTGCAACAAGGGAATTTAATTCTTCTTTAATATTGTTTACCTTGTCTAGCACAGCCGTAGTAACCGAGTCACCACTGTATAGTTCATGGTAAGCCCTGTTAGACACAGAAAGTAATTTTTCCATATTATCCAAAAACAGTACCCTTTGAAGAAGATTTTCTTCTTCCTCAGCACTGAGGGCGGCATCCTTTATTTCATCCCGCTGGTAAGTAAGAAACTCCAGCCTTCTTTCCCTTTCCTCCGGGGAAACACCAAGTGACTGCCATTTTTCCTTTGTTTTTTGCAGTTTATTATAAAATTTTTCTATTTTATGCAGTTCCTTAAGAAGCCCTTCCCCCCCAAATTCATCTAATAAAAAAAGATGTTTTTCGGGTTTTAATAGGGACTGTTGGGTATGCTGGCCATGAAAATCGACCAAATAGCTACCCAATTCCTTAAGGACGGCCAGCGGCACTATGCGCCCGTTAACCCGGCATATATTCCGTCCACTGCGGGAAATTTCCCGCATGAAGATCAGTTCCCCCTCGAAGGGCAAACCTTGATCGTTAATAATACCTAGAAGCTCTTCATAATTTTGGGGAGGGTGAAAAATTGCTTCAATAATTGCCTGATCTGAACCCGCCCTTATCTGTTCACTGAAAGCCCTTTCACCAAGGATGAGGTTTATTGCCCCTAGAAGAATGGATTTGCCGGCTCCGGTTTCCCCTGTCAAAACATTCAAACCGGAAAAAAGATCCAATGACAAGTCGTCAATAAGTACAAAATTACGCATATGCAAATATGTAAGCACCTGAGCACCTCCAGGTCAAAAATACTAGCTTGTCCAGGTATAGTGGTTAAAAAAAGAAACACCCCACCCTTCCAATGCTCTGCTCCGGGCGTTACCGCAGACAGCATTTAAAATTTTTATATACAAAGAATCCTTTCAGGTATTCATAAGTTTTTTGTGTAGTAACTTGTAAAAGTTACTGCCGGGAAAATAAACGTGATTTGTAACACATTCCGCCCTTTTAACCCTGATACAATCCTTATAATTTAAGGCAAAACCCTCCTGCCCATCAAGGGTTAAAAAAATGTCGGCGTTTCCAGTTGCAACGGTAATTGTTACCACATCATCTTTATCAACAATAACAGACCGTTGGTAAAGCAGATGAGGGCAAATGGGTGTAATAACCAGGGCATACAAAGCCGGATTTAGAACAGGGCCGCCGGCAGAAAGGGAATACCCCGTTGAACCCGTAGGGCTGGCAATTATCATCCCATCACCAGGATAACTTTCCAGGAAATCATCGTTGACATAGGTGTCAAGTTTAATAATCCTGGAAAAGGGGCCCCTGGAAATAATAACATCATTTAAAGAAATAGAAGAATTATAAAGTTTACCAGCACGAAAAATCTCGGTGTGGAGCATCATCCTCTTTCCCACATGATAGTCGTTTTTTAGTAGCCTGTTTAAGTTTACTGAAAGTTCATTTACCTCCACCTCAGCTAAAAAACCCTTATGTCCCAGGTTTATACCCAGAATGGGGAGTTCTGTATAGGCCAGTTCCCTTGCAGCCCGTAAAATAGTCCCATCACCACCAACGACGATGACCAAATCTACTCTCCCAGGCCACTTTTTAAATTCCTCGATAGGTGAGGGCATGTTCAATAAAGGGTCTTTTTCAGGGATAACATAGACCGGTATCTGTTGATTATTAAAAAAGGATTTTATTTCCTGAACAACCCCCCTAGCATTTCTTTTTTGCCAGTTTGGAATAACCCCGACGCCCTTTAACACGATCCCACATACCTCCTACCGATTTAGTGCCTTGTGGGCCAGTGAAACTATAGTTTCAACCAAATTTTCTTCCACCTTCGTGCTTTCCTCTTGTCCAAGGACAAAGTACAAGAAAAATTCAATATTACCCTTTGGGCCCTTTAAAGGAGAAAACGTAAGCCCTTTTATGTTATAAGATGATAATGAAGCAAATTTAAGAACCTTCTTTAATACCTCTCCATGGATCTGTGGATCCCTGATCACACCTTTTTTCCCAACCTGCCCTGGCGCTGCCTCGAATTGGGGCTTCACAAGGCAGATAACCTCTGCAACGGATAAGGAAGCTAAAACAGGCAGAACGTGCCTCAGAGAAATAAAGGAAACGTCTACTGTCGCAATATCGGGTGTTTCCACAAGATCGTCTTTTTTTAGAGAACGCACGTTAAAACGTTCCATGGTTATAACTTTGGGGTGCTTGCGTATTTCCCAGGCAAGCTGACCATAGCCAACATCAAGTGCATACACTTTTTTTGCCCCAAACTTCAGGGCACAATCTGTAAATCCCCCAGTAGAAGAACCCACATCCAGTACAACCTTTCCTTCTAAATCAACAGCAAATTCTTGCAGTGCTTTTTCCAGTTTTAATCCTCCCCTGCTAACATAAGGATTTGCAGGGCGGCGGAGTTCTACCTTACTGTTTGGAGAAAAAAGAAGGCCTGGCTTTTCCATTTTTTCACCATTAACATAAACATTACCAGCCATGATTTCGGCCCTTGCTCTACTACGGGAGGAAACCAGATTTTTATCTACAAGCAACAGATCAAGTCGTTTTTTTTCCTTACTCATATCAACCATATTTTGCTTTTTCATTTTTATCCGTCTGGCAAAGTTTCAAGGCTTCCTTTACTATTCCTGTGCTGGACAACCCATATAAATCGAGCAAAAAATTTCTACTTCCCCTGTCAAAAACTGTATCTTTAAATCCCAAACATTTCACAACTATTCCATAAACATTTTGTTCGTGGAACATTTCTAAGACTGCGCTACCAAATCCTCCTGCCAGAACATGTTCCTCTACGGTTAAAACTTTTTTACACCTACAGGCCCAATATAAAATTAGTTCTTTGTCCAACGGCTTGATAAAGCGCGCATTTATTACGCTGCTTTTGATCCCCTTTTCTAAAAGCAATTCATAGGCCTCCAGTGCTGGTGCAACCATGGACCCCACTGCCAAAATGAGCAGGTCCTCCCCTTCTTTTAAAAGAACCCCTTTTCCCATAGTTAATTCCTTCAACGGGGTAGAGGGCTTTTGATCGGCTTTGCCCCGGGGATATCTGATAGCAACGGGACAGTTCCAGGTAAGGGCAGCTTTAAGCATAGAAATTAGCTCCAACCCGTTACAGGGGGCCATTAAAACCAGATGAGGCATATGCCGTAGATAAGCAAAGTCATAGATTCCATTATGGGTTTCCCCATCCTCCCCCACAATTCCTGCTCTATCAATGGCAAAAATTACAGGGAGGTTCTGCAGGCAAACATCATGCAGTACCTGATCATAAGCCCTTTGTAAAAAGGTGCTGTAGATCGCCACTACCGGCCGAAACCCTTCCACAGCAAGCCCGGCAGCCATGGTTACCGCATGTTGTTCCGCAATACCGACATCAAAAAAACGATCCGGAAACAGGCGGGAGAATTCCTCCAAGCCTGTTCCTCCAGCCATCGCAGCTGTAATAGCAACTACAGAATTATCTCTGGAAGCAATTTTGACAAGCGTTTCCCCAAATATACTGCTGTAACTTGCATCCTGAATAGCAACAGTTTTTCCACTTTTTTGATCAAAAGGAGCCACACCATGAAAACGGTGGGGCTCTTTTTCTGCAGGTGAATAACCCTTGCCTTTCTGGGTAACCACATGAAGTAAAACGGGGCCTTTTATGCTTCGAGTTTGTTGAAATATTTCCCTTAGTTTTAAAATATGGTGTCCATCAATGGGACCCAGGTATGTAAAACCTAATTCTTCAAAGAGAACACCAGGGACAAACATGTATTTTAACCCATCCTTGAAACGCTCTGCAGAACGAATAACTACTGGCCCCAGGGCAGGAATCCGCCCCAATATCTGCCCAAGATCTTCCTTGAAACGAAAATATTTTGGATCAGTTCTTAGTCTTGCAAGATAGGAGGGAAGGCCCCCCACATTGTAGTCAATAGACATTTCATTATCATTTAGGATAACAAGCAAATCAGTTTCTGAATCCCCAGCATGGTTCAAAGCTTCAAGTGCCATACCACCAGTTAAGGCACCGTCACCTATGACCGCTATCACTTTAAAATTTTCACCACGTAGATCCCTGGCAAAGGCCATTCCAAGGGCTGCTGAAATTGAAGTGCTACTATGGCCTGTTCCAAAAACGTCATGGGGACTTTCCTCTATTTTAGGAAACCCACTGATGCCACCCCGGGATCTAATCGTTTCAAAATCCTTTTTACGGCCGGTTATAATTTTATGGGCATAGCTCTGATGTCCCACATCCCAAATAATTTTGTCAACAGGTGAATTAAAAACGGAATGAAGGGCAATGGTAAGTTCAACCACTCCCAAACTGGGCGCAAGATGCCCACCCCTTTTAGAAATGACTTTAATCATGTACTCCCTTATTTCATGAGCAAGTTGTTCCATTTCCTTTAAACTAAGTTTTTTTAAATCCCCCGGATTATCTATTCTTTCCAAGACGGAACTCAAAAAACCACCACGTTTCCCTTAGGATAGCAATAAAATTGTAAGAAAAGATCCTACTTTAGCGTTTATTTCGCCAGAAATAGATCTTCTCCAGGGTAACTAGAAACCTGGAAATAGCCATAACAACCTCAGTAGGTCTGTTAATTGCCAGGGATTTGCCAAGTGCTTTACCCCCAACCGTCAAGGCGGAAACAAGTCCTGTCAATAATATACTGAAAAAAACTTCATCCGCCCCAGGGTGGCCAGCTGTCAAATTAACAATAATCACAGCGGCAATAACACCACTAACAACCCCACTGATGTCGCCAATAACGTCATTACAAAAACTGGCAACCTGTTCTGCATGGCGGATTAGATAAATTCCTTTTTTGGCACCATAAATTTTTTTGGAAGCTTTAGCGTGAAAAGGCTTTTCTTCGGCTGCTGTTACAGCAGTACCTATAATGTCAAAAATTATGCCAATAAAGATAATAAAAAGTAGGATAACAAATGACACAAGGACAGAAGTAATGCTGGAAATTAAAAAACGTGTCACCAGGGCAAATACGGCAGCTAAAAAAAAGGTCCAAAGACTAATCATTATCGTCCAGCGGACCGTTCTTCCTTTTTCGAGTGCCCGAACTTTTTTTGACAAATAATACACCTCAGAAAAACAAAAGGAATACAGGTGGCAACTTTATGGGTAAACTTTGCGGCTTAAGGTCCAGCAGGCTTTCCCAGATGCCCACCGGCATGTCGCCAGGCCGGCAGTTTCCTTTTAAGGCCATCTCTGCCGCGTTGCCGTCCGGCAGGGCTGGATTACCACTAAGTCCACACCTTAATCCCCATAAAATCTCCTCCGGTAGGAACAGTCTAGGAGTTTTCCTCAATAGCGCCTTTACATTCCTTAGCCTCTTTTGCAATCATGGTTTCCCAAGGCCGTAGACCTTTCTCCCCCATGGATCACTCAAGGCAGGCTACACTGTGCAAAGCATCCACCTCACACAGGTTTAATCCCAAGCCGTAACAAAAATGCCACGAACTTGGGTCTCCACGAAGGCAGGGTCAACGCCTACATGCCTTTGTAGATCGCCCCATCCTTCTTAACCCCCAGCACCAACCCCCGACTGGGCTTCGGTGGCCGGCACCAGGAACTTCATCGATGTGCCCTTTAACGGATTTTTAGGCCCGTCCTCAGGAATGTTTTCGCTAACTAGAATACTGCACCACCTATATCCCATTAAATAATTATAACACACAATAAACCCTAACTCAATAATCAGTTGCATGGTGTCTATATGCTCTGGGGATTGTTTGCATTTCATACAGGCTCGGCTGTTTACCCTGATTCAACAATTCCTGTAAAGAACAAATCGCGTCATTTCCCGCAAATCCCGGGCGCTTTCACCATAGTAATCAAGCATTGTCAGGGCCGCGGCATAAAGCTCATCGCGCCGGGCTTTAGCAGGTTCTAAACCAATGAGTGAAACATAATTGGATTTCTGTCTTCTAAGATCCATCCCGCTTTCTTTACCCGTTTTTTCCTCGTCCCCTTCAACGTCTAGAAGATCATCAACCAACTGGAAAGCTTCCCCCAGGGCCTCAGCATAAGAAGTCATCCTTTCCAGATCAGTCCTGCTACAGCCGGCTATCAAAACCCCAAGCCGTACAGAAGTTTTCAAAAGTGCACCTGTTTTATGTGTGTTTACATACCTTATTGTATCCAACCCAATATGCTTACCCGTTGATTCAAGGTCAACTACCTGCCCGCCAATCATTCCCCGCGTTCCTGCAGCAGAAGCTATTTCAGCAATAACCCTTAATTTAATTGCCGGTTCTACTGTATTCCATAACCTGCTAAATTCACTATCTTCACTGGAACTCAAAACTTCAAAAGCTAATGTTAAAAGGGCATCCCCCGCAAGGATAGCCACAGCTTCGCCAAAAACCTTGTGGGAGGTTAAGCGTCCTCTTCTATAATCATCATCATCCATAGCTGGAAGATCATCATGAATAAGAGAATAGGTATGAATCAACTCCATCGCACAAGCTACGGGGAGAGCCTTTTTCCAGTCCTGCCCGAATAGCTCCATAACCAGTAAAATAAGAAGCGGCCGGATCCGCTTACCCCCTGCAAATAAACTGTAACGCATAGCCCGGTGTATACTTTCGGGAAATTGTTCCTCCGGTGGCAAGTAATAGTCTAAAGCACGTTCTATAAATGCTTTTTTTTCTTGTAATTGTTCTCTAAGATGAATATGCATTTAAATTTACTCCTTATACAACTTCAAAAAAACTTATAATTCTTCTGCTTCCTTGAATTCCACCAATTCCCCATCCCGCAGCAATATTTCTACCTTGTATTCTGCTTCTGTTAAAAGCTGGCGACAATAGCGGGCCAACTCCATGCCTTCTTGGAAATTGTCCAATGATTCATTCAGGGTTAGATCCTCACCCTCCATTTTTTCAATAAGCTCCTCCAGCCTTTTCAAGGCTTCCTCAAAAGACATCATTTCCTTTTTTTCTTCCCCCATTAGGATCCCTCTTTTCATTTTCAAAGGATTTTCCCTTAGTTATTTTTTCAACCTGACACCGGACTTCTCCATCATTAAAGATCATGCGGATACTTTGCCCTGTTTGCAGCTGCTCAACATTTTTCACTAAGGAATTCCCTTCATCTAAAATGAGTACAAAACCTCTTTTGAGAATATTAAAAGGGCTAAGGGTTTCCAGCTTACTGCTAACACCCTTTAAAACAGTTTTTTTAAGCTCATGGGTATAAATTAAAGAGTTCATCAGCCTGGGTAAAAGCTCATCAACCCTCTGATAACCCAGGTTGATCTTTTCCCTGGGATATTTAAAAACAGCAGCACGGGAAAATTTATCAAGTTTTAAGGATCTTTCCTTTAAATATTTTTTTATTAACACTTTAAGATGATATTCCTGCAGATCTATATAACGTAGCAGTTCGTCTTTTTCCGGAGCAATCAATTCTGCTGCAGCGGTAGGGGTTGAAGCTCTCAGGTCGGCCACATAGTCAGCAATAGTAAAGTCGGTCTCATGTCCAACAGCACTAACAACCGGGGTTTTCATTTGGTAAATAGCTCTTGCTACGCCTTCGTCATTAAAAGACCAGAGCTCTTCTAAGGAACCTCCCCCCCTGGTAATGACAATGAGATCCATTTCCCACTCCCGATCCAGTTTCCTTAAAGCCTCCACAATTTGCCCGGGGGCTTCCCGGCCCTGCACTGCCACAGGATAGACAACTACACTTACACAGGGGAACCTTCTTTCCAGGGTAGTTAAAAAATCTTTTATAGCAGCACCAGAAGGAGAGGTTATTAAACCCACCCGACGGGGATAACGAGGCAACTGCTTTTTGTTACTTTCGTCAAAAAGCCCCTCATGAAGCAATTTTTCCTTTAACTTTTCAAAAGCCAGGAAAAGTGTTCCCAGGCCCTCCGATTCCAGCTTCTCAACATAAAGTTGATAATAACCACTGCGTTCATAAAGGGAAACATTACCCCTTACGACTACCTTCATACCTTCTGCAGGTTCAAAAAGCAAAAAGCGGTTTTTACTGCGAAAAAAAACGCAACGCAAAACACTTTCCTGATCCTTCAAGGTAAAATATATATGTCCTGAAGGCTTGTGTAATTTATAGTTTGATATTTCACCTAAAATTCTGATATCCTGCAAAAAACTATCTTCTAAAAATAAGGATTTTAGATAGCGTGTTAGTTGAGAAACAGTATACACGTTTAAATGTATTTTGTTCATCTGTTTTTTTGCAACTCCAAACTTAAATATCTAGGAAATATATTTAAAATTTTTTATGCCAAAAAGCAGCTAAAATTGCCGGACCGACTGCATTGTCACCTGCAAAACGGGCCGCAGGAAAGAAGAAACTGCATCCCGGCAATCCTTCTATGAGGCTTTTCCTGAAAAAATTATTGGCAGCGATCCCCCCCACGACGAGTATATCTCTTAAGCCATGCTCGGCAACGGCTTTGGAAATAACCTTTATGAAGGTCTTGACAAGGCAAACCTCCACCCCTCTGGCTGCCTCTTCTGGTGGCAGACCATCATCAATGGCTCTTTCCACAAAAGTGGCCGGACCTGAAAAACTAACATTATAATTTTTCACAGAAACGGGAACAGTAAAACCCCCTTTTTTACTCCTGGTTGCCATCTTTTCCAGTTCAACACCGGCAGGAAAAGAAAAACCAAGTTTTACCCCAATACGGTCCACAAACTGGCCAGCATTTAAATCACTGGTACCGCCTAAAATATCAATTTTCAGGTCACCCGGGGAGTTGTTACAAACATACAAAATTTCGGTAGTACCACCTGAAAGGTGTAAAGCTAAAAAACGTTTTGCAACACAATTGGAGGACCATAACCCTGTTTGTAGATGTCCTTCCTGATGGCTGAAGGAGTAGAAAGGTACTTTTAATAATGAGGCCACAGACAACCCAAAACACATGCCGACCTGAAAAACAGGCATGTATGAACCCTTTACCGGCCGGGGTTGGCTGGAAGCAGCAATACCAGCCAACTTTTCTGCAAAAAAGTGACCGGAAGCTTCCTTCCATAATTCTGGCATATTCCGTAAGTGCTGAAAAACCGCTTCCGCTTGCCTTAAACCCCTTTCACCCTTGTCCACCTTTAGGCTGGTCCTTTTTTCAAATCTTAAATGTGGGAAAGAATCGGAACCCAACTCTACCAGGGCCAGGGAGGTAACATAGTTTGAAGTGTCCAGACCAAGAAAAAACATGGTATTTACCCCCTTTCCAGCCGGCTCTCTTTACCGACCTTGTCCAGGACCCCATTTACAAAACGTGCTGCTTCCGGATCGTGATATAATTTGGTTAATTCAATAGCTTCATTAATAGTTACTGCATAAGGTATGTCTGGTAAATATAATAGCTCATACAAAGCAAGGCGTAAAATGCAGCGCACTGTAGCAGACAGGCGCTCAAGTTCCCAGTTAACAAGACCTTTGAGTAAAATTAAATCCAATCCTTCCCTGTTTTGCAAGACCCCTTCAATAAGCTTCCGGCAAAATAATTGTTCTTTCCCCATCAGGTTACCCTGCTCCAGAATATATTGCAAGGCTACCTCGGGGTCATTTTTCCCCATCTCAACCATAAAAAGCACTTTTAAGGCACATTCCCTTGCCGTTCTTCTTTTCAAACCCTGTCCACCCTTCTTGCCCCAACGGGGAAAATAAAAAACCACCTTTCCACAGGCGGCAGTAAGTTAAAAGCGTCTTCGCTCAAAGAGTCTGTTAATAAAATCCTGGATGATTTCTCTTTTCTCTATTTTTGCTCCTATATATATACCTATTGTAACCAGAAAGACAACCAAAATCCCTTTCCAGAAACCCCAAACAACAATTATAAGTGCAGTGAGCAAGCCAGCTAAACCACCCAACAACTTGCCCCAGTTATCCTTGACAAACCTGTAAAAAAGATCCTCCAATTTTTTAACACCTCTAATGAACTTGTTTCATTTGAATTTTTTCCTGAACGATGTTCTCAACTTTTACCTTGACTTCTGCTACATTTGTCCCACTAATTTCCTGGACATATCCACGGACCTTTTCCTGAAGTTCCTTGACCAGGCCGGGGATGGGCAAATCCGGTAAAGTTTTGACCCGCAAATAAATAACCAACCCTTGTTCCGCAGACTCTATGGTTGTGGTTACTTCCCGTATCCCTTTGACTGCACGGGAAGCTGTCAAAACCATATTTTCGACAGCCTTAAAAGAAATACTAACTTCACCCAATTCATTTATACTAACTATGCTGCCGACTGTCTCTTTTCTTTTTTTGCCTGAACCCGAAAATGCAATTATCAGTACTCCCACTACCAGAGCTAAAAAACCAAGGGCGGTGTAATTATAATCCCCTACTAAAAAACTCAGGTTATAACCTAAAAAAACGGTTTCCTGAAGAAGCCCCAGGGTCAAAAATATGAGCAAAAGCCCCGCTAACAACACAATTATCCCTATAATAGCCAATAAAACACGTTTTTCGAGTGACATGGGATATGTCCTCCTTTCAGGGGAAAAAGCTAACCTTCCAGATGATACACCCCCCGGAAGGTTAGTGAATATCATAATTACGGTTTAAACTCTGTTGTTTCTTCTTCTTTTTGCTGAGGGAACTTTACTCCCTGAACATGTACGTTCACAGCTACCACCCTTAAACCGGTCATGGTTTCCACTGCTTGTTTGACTTTTTCCTGGGTATGCCAGGCAACATCTGGGATCCGGGAACCATAGTTAACGATAAGGTATAAATCGATTGAGGCTTCCTCCTCGCCAACTTCCACCTTTACTCCCCTGGACAGATTTTTCCGGCCCAAAGCCTCTGCTATTCCCCCAACTATTCCCCCGCTCATACTGGCTACACCTTCAATTTCAACTGCCGCCAACCCTGCAATAGTTGAAACAACCTCATTGGCAATACGTATAGCTCCTAATTCTGAAGGAAGTGTCCGGCCTTCTTCCACCTCTATGACCTCCTTTTCGGTAAAAGTAATTGAATAAAAACTACATCAACCAAGTTAATATGATAGCATCCATCATAACATGAATTGGTTAATATTTCAATAAAATTTTGCTTCATTGGGCCTGTTATCCTGTAACCGCACCAGGATATTTTCAACCTCCGGGCTATTTTCTGTTAATCCTACTGCGCATTACAAGGAAGTTCCCTTTCTATTTTTACAAGATAAGATGTTTTTTATTCAGGAGCAACAGAAGGAAATAGCTTACTTTTAGCGAATAATTTTAATATAGAACAATAAAAAGGGGAGGTTTTAATCGATGGCTATGGCAGAAAACAGCTGTGCCCATTTTCTGGATGTGTTGGCATCCAAGGCTCCAACTCCTGGCGGCGGCGGTGCAGCTGCCATGGGCGGAGCTATTGGTATGGCCCTTTCCAACATGGTGGGAAATCTCACGGTAGGAAAAAAGAAGTATGCCGATGTAGAAGATGAAGTAAAGGAATTGTTGGAAAAAGGCTATAAAATTATTGAAGAGTTAAAAGAATTGGTTGACAAAGATGCAGAGGTATTTGAACCGCTATCCAAGGCTTATGGTTTGCCTAGAGAAACACCTGAACAGATTGCACACAAAGCAAAGGTAATGGAGGAATGCTCCATCACTGCCTGTTCCGTTCCTTTGGAAATTATGCGGAAGTCTTATGAAGGGATCAAAATTCATGCCCGGATGGGACAAATAGGTAGCAGACTTGCCATCTCTGACGTAGGATGCGGGGTCGTCTTCCTCAAATCCGCCTTGATCTGCGGCTACTTAAACGTGTTAATTAACCTTGGGGCGATCAAAGACGAAAAGTATCTGGAAGAAACCAACAAAGAAATCTACAGGCTCCTTGAAGACGGCAGTAAAATTGCCGATGAAACGCTGCAGTCGGTAATAGATAAACTGAAGTAGGCTTGTAAGATTAAAAAATCATATTTGGATTGGAGGATCCAGGATGGATAAAAGATTAAGAGGAAAACCGGTTGCCGACGCTATTAAAGAGGATCTAATTAAAAAGGTAGAAGCCTTAAAAGCTAAGGGGATCACACCCAAATTAGGAATAATTAGGGTTGGTGCCCGTCCCGATGACCTGTTTTATGAAGGTGGTATCAAAAAAACTGGTGATTCAGTCGGATTAGCCTACGAAATTTTTGAATACCCCGAAGATGTTACCCAGGAGGCCTTTGAACAAGCAGTTAAAGAAATAGGCGCTAATAAGGATATAAACGGTATTCTAATGTTTGCCCCCCTTCCCAAGCACCTCGATGAGAAAAAAATGCGCTCTTTGATCCCCGTGGAGAAAGATGTTGACTGCCTGAACGTATATAGTGCCGGCAAAGTTTTTGCGGACGATCTCACAGGCTTTCCCCCCTGCACACCTACTGCCTGCATGGACATGCTCAAATTTTATGACATTCCTTTAAAAGGTAAAAATGTCGTCGTTGTTGGCCGTTCCATGGTAGTTGGAAAACCGGTTGCAATTCTACTAATGCGTGAACATGCCACCGTTACCATCTGCCACTCCCGCACTGAAAACCTTCCTGAAGTCTGTGCAAAAGCCGACATCTTAGTTGCTGCCATCGGCAGGGCTAAAATGATCGACAGTAGTTATGTGAAGCCGGGGCAAATAATTATCGACGTTGGAATTAACCCTGATCCTGATAATCCAGGCAAGTACTGCGGTGATGTTGATTTCGCTTCGGTAGAACCCATTGTTGCTAAAATATCCCCTGTACCTGCAGGTGTTGGCTCTATAACCACAATTGTTCTTTGCAAACATACCATTATGGCTTGTGAAATGCAGCACAACCTGTCCTAAATCACTCTGGATAGTACACAGCCAAAACCATTTTTTCAACATAACTGCACGCTCTGTTACGTGCAGTTATGTTTTTTAACTGAAATATATATTTCCCGGGCAAGCGCAGGATTCGGGTTGTTTTTTGATAAGGCAGCATATTCTGACAAGAGAGAAAGCTTTTTTTGTAGTCCCTGGCTGGCACCCGGGCTAACCATGCTGTACTACCTGGATCTGTTCCTGTGAAATACCGGTTATGGAAGCTACGGTTTCAATAATTCTTAAAAAATCATTTTCTTTTAGTTTGTCGGCATTAACCATAATAGTAGCTATTCCTTTCCCAATAAATAAAAGAGCATCCTCATAGCCCTGCGCCTTCAACATGTTTTCTACAATAAGCTCTTTTTCCATCAGGTCAACCAGGTCTAAAAGTTGTAATTCAGCCTCCCGCCGTGCTTCTTCCCCAATCTGAAAATTGTTAATAATTTCTTCAAGCTTCTCCATCTCCCGGCCGCGCACCCGATCCCTTTCCAGGCGGTATTCAACAAAAAAAGCCTTGGTATCGTCAAAATCCCATTTAGATGGCTGGTCCGGAAAGTTTTCAGCCAGCATCGGTTTGCTCAGATTCTCGTCAGGGACTACTTCAATAAGACTCATTTCTTTTTCTAGATTGAATACGAACACGTAAGTTATCAAAGCAGCTAGAAGAATACTAAATATCCAGCCTTTTTTCTTGTTCATCCTAATCCCCCCTTAATTTTAGCTGCTGCCCCTGGGCAGGACAGCTATACGATGGGCTGGTAGTTCTAAAACACTTTCAATGGCACGAATAATTTTTAACCGCAAAAAACAATTGTCTGCCCCATTCGCAACTACCAAAACCCCTTTCACCGCCGGCATGTTTTTTCTTAGCTGAAGTGGTTTTTCCCCCCCTCCAGCATCCCTTAAGATAATGTAATCACTATTTTTATTATCCTCGTAAATTTCTCGCCTTCCCCCTTCTCGATCAACTTCGCTTGTTTCACGACTATTGTTTCCTACAGATTGTGCATAAACTATTTCTTCACTGGAATCGAAGCTAATAAATACCTCCACATTACTAATTCCATCTATATGCTCCAGGATGTTCCCTAATGCTTCTGTGAGTTCCCTTTCACAGCTTTTTTGCTCCTGAAATACAGAAGGTACTTCAGGAACATAGTTGTCACGAGGGACAGGTAACTTCCGTTGGGAAGTAAAAAATGGGCTGGAAAACATTAAAATTATCCCTAGTAAAAGAAATGATAATAAGATATAACTTTTCTTCTTTCCCCCTTTTGCGCCATCTTGCCAAAAATCCATGAATTGCTCAAATATATTCCCTTTTTTATTTTCCTGAGACACCTTTTCCCCACCTCTCAAGGTATTACCTTTACCTCTACATTATCAGAAGAAAGTTGAAAGTAATTTGCTAAATAACTCCTTATTTTTTCCGCCTTATCCCGATAGACAACATCCGCAACCCTGTTTTCATACCCATTTTCGTCTAAAGGGCTTCCCTCCTTTTTGAAAACATTAATGGAAATACTAATTTCTTCTTGTTTTTCAGCCACTTTTTCTTTATCCGAGTCCTTGCTTTCACGTGTTACAGCATATATACTTCTCAAGGTGCCGAAATCATTATTTCGGGGATCTTCCTCCACCACCAGATCCAACTGGAGAAGCTCCTGTGCAAAATTATCTAGAAGTACACCTTCTAACATTTGATAGATATGAGAACGGTAAGCACCGATAGCTGCACTAAAACAGCTATCCTGCATTTTTTTACCTCCATCCAGTATGGCACTAAGATCTTCTCCCTCAACCTGTTCTGAAAAGATAGTCGGTAGTTCCAGGTAAGGTTCAATATTCATAATTCTTTGTAAAGGGGTAAGGATTGTTAAAATAAGCAAAATACCCACTAACATCCGAAGGTAGCGGCGAAATTCCCCCTGCGGTAAAAGCATTTCCAGCAGGGTAGCTAAAAAAATAAGCACAACTATGTACTTAACCAGATTACCAAGAAAGTCGATCACCTAATCACCTTCCAGGGCAGCAAACCCATACCATTTTTAAAAACAGGCAGATTGATGAAACCAGATGTAAAGGAATAGTCCTGCTGCCACTTCGATTCTACCGCAGCATCATTGCTGCGTTACTTACACCAACTATTATGGAAATGCCAATAAAAAAGGTAAGCGCCACCGTTACCACTGCTGCAAAAACGTAGTTAAGGCAAGTTCCCATAGTATAAAGGGCTTCCCCCAGTTCAGTTTCTCCTAAAGGTTGGACCAGGGCACCTGTTAGCTTATAAACAGCGAGAAGGACCAATAGTTTTAGAAGGGGGAAAACAACCAGCAGGCAAAGTATCAACAAACCTGCAATAGTGGCTGTATTTTTTAGAAGCAAGGTATACCCCATCACCGTTTCCACCGCATCTGAAAGCATTTTACCTACTACTGGAACAAAAGCATTGGTCATAAATTTAGCCGTCTTCAGGGTCAGAGCATCCCCAACACCACCGGCAATTCCCTGTACTGCCGTTAATCCGGAAAAAAGGGTCAACATTAAACCTAGAACCCAACGGCTAACCTCTTTAAAAAGATCCGCCAGTCTATTAATTTTAAAATGGGGAGAAAAATGATTGACCAGCGAAAGAATGGTAGCAAAAAAGATTAGCGGGAAAACAACATTACGTACCAAAGAAGCAATAAAGTTCACTGAAAAGATGATTAAAGGATGGAAAAGACCGACAGAGGTAACATGTCCAAGAGAAGCCAACAATGTTAAAAGAACAGGAATTAAAGCAAGCATAAAATTGACCATGTTTTCCACGGCCCCACCCCCGATTTCCAACGCAAGGGCGAAACTACGCAAGGCCACCCCTACCAGCACAAAGAATATTATTTTTTCTGTCAGGCTGGCCACATCATTACTGCCAAAGGCCCCCTGTAAGCTTTTTAAGAGGGCAGATGCCACTGCTAAAAAAATAAGCTGGCCCATCAGATTTAAATTTATCACTATTTCAGAAAACAAATAGCGGAGCAAGCCACCAGCCAGTTCCCGAATGCCTGGGAACCCCCCACTGCTATCTTTTTTCAAAATATCCCGGATATCCCAGACAGGCAAATAATTACCCATTTCCCGTTCCAAATCGTACCAGTATTGCTCCACCTGCTCCCATCCTTGGGGCAACATTTCCTCATTTTCACTTAGTTCCCTGATAGGGTCGGTTTCCCATTCTGTGGCCCCGGCAACATTATTAAACATAAGGAAAAGAATAAATACCGTTGCAAATAACAGTAACTTTTTTTTAAAATCTGCCTTTCTTCCTGCCATCAAACCCCCCCTGTTTCAGGGCATAAAAACAATGATATTGTCCATAACTGCGATCAAGATTGGTATAGACATCGTAATGATGATGATTTTTCCTGCAAATTCAATTTTTAGGGCAACACTGCCTTCCCCGGCATCCCGGCAAACTTGGGCCCCAAATTCTGCCAGATAGGCTACGCCAATAACACGAAATAATGTTCTTAGGAATATACTGTTGATCTCCGCCTGAAGGGCAAGATTGCTAATCGTGTCAACAATAATTTTTAAATAACCCAGGACATGGACAACAATAATGACCCCAACAGTAATAGAAAGCAGTTGGGCAATATCAGGCCGACTCTGACGGATAAAAAGAATTAGTATCGTCGTGATGACCCCAAAACCCACAATTTGGGCAATTTCCATTAATAAGCACCTACTTTAAAACAGTCTGAAAATAACCCTCATGCTTTCAAATAGATCTGAAACAAGCTGCAAAACAATCAAAAGGACAATAACAACACCGACAAGTGTAAGCATTTGCGCTTGCTCTTCCTTACCTGCCTGTTTCAAAACAATATTGAGGACAGAAATAAAAATTCCGATACCAGCAATCTGAAAGAGAAGGTCCACCCTGAGGAGATCCAATATACTACACCTTCCTTGCAGCTAATCTTACAGCTAATAATGAACACCTTCGATTCTTGAAGGTAACCGCCCACCTACCTAGAGCAGAAAAACCACTATTGTCAAACCACCTATTAACCCAAGGTATCTCCAAACTTTTACATTCTTTTGTTCCTCTACCTGAGCCTCCTGCAAAGCCTGTCTTAGTAAATTCTGCATCAAGGCAATCTGTTTTTGCTGCCCTTCCCTATCACCCCTGCCCCAGACCCCGCCCAACCTCTGGAATAAATCAAGTTGGTGTTTGTTAAAATCAAAAGCAGAAGCATTTTTTAACAGCGCCTCTTCCCAACACTCCCTGGCACTAAGGCCCCTTTTCTGCTTCATACACCTTGCAGCATCGCAAAACAAGGAACCGATGGGCTTCTGAACTTTTTTTCCCAACTGACTAAATGCCTGTGGCAGAGGGGTTAAACCATAATTTACCTCGGTCAAAAACATCTCCAGGGCCATTAAAATTTCTTCCAGAAGTCTGACTCGTTTACTATAAAGAAATGATACCTGACAACCATAAAGATAGGCTGCTGCAACGATTAACGCTGCTCCCAGAAATTTTACATACATTCAATTAATTCCCCCCCACCGCGAGAGGAGTAAAGGGGCACCCCCCTTTCACCTTCAGCAATCATTTCAAGCGTGCCTGGTCCCCTGTTGTTGCTTAAAAAAACCAACCTTTCAAAATAGTTTTTTTCCAGCAGGCTCCCAAGGATGGGCCTTTGAAATATTTCATCCAGGTTGGAACCATGCACAGAAGCTATAATCGATACACCGGCATGGACCGCCTCTTCGATAGCCTTGACATCTTCCTCCCGTCCTATCTCGTCCGTGATAATGACCTGCGGTGAAAGCGACCTTAACATCATCATAATACCCTGCGCCTTGGGGCAGGCATCAAGGACATCAGTCCTTAACCCAACATCAAGCTGTGGAACCCCCCTAAAACATGCAGCTATTTCCGAACGTTCATCAACAATCCCTACCTTTTGCCCGCAATGGTTTAAAATACTAACCCCATTGCTGATGAGCCGGGCGAGATCCCTTAGTAAAGTAGTCTTACCACCCTGGGGTGGTGAAATAATAAGTGATTGCCTAATGCGACCCAGGTGCCTTTCTATTAAAAAGGGCAGAACCTTTTCTCCCGCCCCCTTTACCTGTCTGGCAATACGGAAGTTAAGGGAACTTATGTCTCGTAAAACCCTTACTTTTCCTCCTTCCAAAACCGCCCTGCCCGCCAGGCCGACACGGTGTCCGCCAGGAATAGTCAGATAACCCTGCCTTAATTCTTCCTCATAAGCATATAGCGAATGACTGCTGATTAGTTCCAAGGTTCTCTCCAAATCATCCCTGGAGATTAAATATGAATCCTTTATTATGGAGGTAAGGCCTTTCTCATTCAAAAATGATTCTCCCCCCTTCCAATAAATTGCCAGGGGCCTTCTAACCCTTAATCTTATCTCTTCCGTTTTTTCAAAAACTTCAGGGGGAATATTTTCTATTATTGCACGCACCTTTGGTGCTAGAAACAGGCCTATTTCTTTTTTTAGAATATCAACACTTTTATCCATTGCCTTGTTCACCTTCCATTGGTTCAAATAGCTGGACATCCTACCTTTAAAAATAAGTATTCAAAGAGTAACTTTTTATGCAGCCAAACCTTTTATTTAAATAAAAAAATCCCGTCATACTTACCGGGATTTTAATAAAAATTTACTTAAAGTGAATTCAGCCTCTGTTAAAGTGAATTCAGCCTCTGCTTACTTTATTAATTCTCTTCTTCATCATCCTCATCTAAATCTCCAAGCTCGTCGTCCCATTCCTCATCGTTAATAAAGACTACTCTGCCGCAATTGGGGCAAAGGACCTCCAGTGATTCCCCGTCCTCAAGAATATCCTCATCTATTGCGACCTCATATTTACATTCAGGACATTCAACAGTAAAACTCACATCATAATCCTCATCCTCGTCCCCGTAGTCCTGGCCATAGTCCCTTTCTTCATCGTCGTCTGCGGGTCCTTCATCATCCTCAAGGAAACCATTCTCCAGGTCGCTCAGGTCCTCGTCGATAGCTTCTACATAAGTGGAAAGTTCATCATAGTCTTCCCTCATGTCCTCAATGTAACAAACAAAGTCATTGAGAAGCCCAATAATCTGTTGTATTACTTTTCCTTCCCTGGTTTCTTCATTTACACCCAACCCATCAGCCAGTCCCCTTAAATATCCAAGTTTGGTATGAAGATCTTCCATTTTAAAAACCTCCTTTTTTTATAAATATAGCCATGCTATCAGTCTCTATCATCTAAACCCGTTCCAAATATTCACCGGTACGGGTATCAATTCTTAAAATGTCACCTTCGTTGATAAAGAAAGGTACCTGGACAACAAGTCCCGTTTCAAGTTTTGCAGGCTTGCTGCCTCCGGCAGCAGTATCCCCTTTAAAACCAGGCTCAGTTTCAGCAACCCTCAATTCTACGGAATTAGGAAGTTCTATACCGATTGTTTCACCTCTAAAAATCAAAACAGTAATTTTCATATTTTCTTTCAGATAGTTCAAACCATCTCCCAATTGCTGGGTACTAAGCGAAATCTGTTCATAGCTTTCCGTATCCATGAAAATATATTCTTCCCCAGTATTATAAAGGTATTCCATCTCCTTCCGTTCAATTATGGCCTTTTGAACCTTTTCTCCTGCCCTGAAAGTTTTTTCTGTAATGGAACCTGTACGAATATTTTTCAAACGTGAACGAACAAAAGCGGCTCCCTTACCTGGTTTCACATGTTGAAAATCAACTATAGTAAAAATTTCTCCATCCATTTCAATTGTTAAACCGGTATGAAAATCATTACTGGAAATCATCTTGCTTAACCGTTCCTCCCTTGTAATTATAAATTATAAAGATATTAGCTCTTTGGGAGTTTTAGTAAGAATATGTGGCCCTGATGGGTCCAGGACAACCAGATCCTCAATTCTAACCCCTCCCCAACCTTCCATATAAATACCCGGTTCCACCGTAAAGACCATTCCTTCCTCCAGCACCTGCTTTCCGGCCGGTGACAACACAGGTAATTCATGTACCTCTAAACCTACCCCATGGCCCAGACCATGTCCAAAAAAGGTACCATAACCATTTTGTTTAAAATAGTTACGCACCAAAGCATCGATAGCCGCACAGCTTTTTCCCGTCTCCAGGTTATTAAGGGCAATTTCCTGTCCCTCTAAGACAATATTATAAATTTCTTCCTGTTTTCTATCAGGTGCACCCATTATAAAAGTTCTGGTAATATCAGAACTATAGCCACCATAAACAGCCCCAAAATCAATGACGACCAAGTCGCCCCTGTTAATCACCTTGGAACTTGCCGTACCGTGAGGAAGGGAAGAACGCGGGCCAGAAGCCACAATAATTTCAAAAGGTGTTTTTTCTGATCCCCCCCTGCGCAAGCGGTACTCTAATTCAAGGGCCACATCCCTTTCCTGCACGCCAACTTTCAGATAAGGTAAAGTTTCCTTTAAAGCCTCATCAGCTATACGTGCTGCTTCTGCTATAAAGTCTATTTCTTCCTTATCCTTAAAAGCCCTGATCTGTTCCACAAAATTAAAAATATAAATAGGCTGGATATCACCCAAAAAATTTTGTAAACAGTTGTATTCCTTCAGGCTGAAATTGGCCTCCTCCAGGGCAAGTGTACCCAGCCCCTTTTGGGCAATAAAATCTACAAGGAAAGCAAAATCAAGGGAATTTTGAATTCTGACAATTTCAAACAAGGGGGCTTCTTCTTTCCCCTGCTGCACATAACGAAAATCTGTAAAAAGGAGGGTATCCTGCAGTGTAACCAACAAAAAACCGCTGGAGCCGGTAAAACCGCTCAGATACCGAACATTGGGACGGTGGGTAACCAGCAAGGCTTCTATATTATTTTCAACCATCTTCTTGCGCAACCTGTCTATTCGCACTTTAATCCCTAACATTCCTTTCTACTATGTCAAACAAGGCCCTCAATCCAAGTATGTAGCTTAGAGGGCCAAACCCGCTGATCTGCCCCTGCACAACAGATGCGATAACAGAATATCGGCGAAATTCTTCCCGTGCATAGATATTGGTAAGGTGTACTTCTACAACAGGCAACTTTACTGCTGCCAAAGCATCCCTGAGGGCAATACTATAGTGAGTAAAAGCAGCCGGATTAATAATAATTCCAGAATATTTTTTGGGGGCAGCATGAATATAGTCGATCAGGTCCCCTTCATTATTGGACTGGAAACAGTCCAACACAAAACCCAGCCTTTTTGCTTCCTGCTGCAAAAGCTTGTTTATTTCATCCAAGGTAAGATGGCCATAAATCTCCTTTTCCCTATTTCCCAATAAGTTTAAATTAGGGCCATGCAACACCAGTACACGATGGTCAGACATAAAAATCTCCTTTAAGCTACAGGCAACATTTTCTTTTTTCTTACTATTCCCCGGGATACCACTTACATTCCACTCTTAAACGGAAAATCCTGCTAAATACATAAAAATGTTCAACATCGCTCCAAAAGTATGTTCCTAATTTCCTTTGCTAAATCCCCGGGAAGGTTGGCCCCGGCCCTAATCCGAATATCTGCCTTTAGATAATAAGGCCTTCTTTCCCGCAGCATTCTTTCTATTTGTTGTAATGGATCTGCAACGTTGAGCAGGGGTCTATCTCCCTTATCCTTTAAACGACGATAGATCTCCTCAGCAGCAACATCCAGGAAAATAGTCAGCCCATTTTTTGAAAGTGCCGCCCAATTCTTTTCCCGAAGCACAACCCCTCCGCCAGTCGCCACAACACAGGTCCCAGGATCCCGTTCCCCTAAACACCTGACAACTTCTGTTTCAACATCACGAAAATACCCTTCCCCCTTCTGGGCAAATATTTCATTAATGCTCATCCCTAATTTCCGTACGATGATCTCATCCGTATCAAAAAAGTCCCACCCAAGGGCCCGAGCCAGGCACCTCCCAACCGTAGTTTTGCCCGAGCCCATAAAGCCAATTAAAAAAACGTTGCCTTTGGCCAGAATAAACATCCCCCTTTTATTTACTACCAATTTTGGGGCGGATCCCTAGAAATTCTGATCCTTCCGGTAACAGGAAGTACTATCACAAAACGCATCTCCCCTGCAGATGATTTAAGTACCACCGTCCCGCCACTGCTGGGCCGGCCCATCTTGTTAAAGCTAATGGAAGGTGGGCTACCGGGAAAAGTCGTAACCCCTTCAAAATGTACCCCCTGCGGCAGGTTAACAAAATAGCGACTTTCTTCTGGTGGGCGTACCTGGTAACGATCCTCGTTAATACGAAAATTAACACTGCCGGCAATGCCGGTATTTATGGCCTTCTGGCGGACCATCCGTAGATCCCCGACCAGCCCCCGGGCCGCCCCGTCAAGATTATAACGAGATAACAAAGGGGCCAGAGGCAAAATCATTGCCGCCATGATAGTCAGTATACCCAGAACAGTAACCAGTTCAACTATTGTAAACCCTTCCTCCAGGCTTTTCAATACCTTCATTTTCCGCGAAACCACCTTCCCCCTATGTATAACGGCGCATGGAAGAACCAAGAGCCACCATAAACAAAGGAACAAGATTATAAAACTCCTGATCCTTCAAACCTCTGCCGGGCAAGAAAAAAGTAGAAAAAGGATCCATAATTTGAACACCCACCTGCAAGTTCTCTTTTAAATAAGGGAAAACCCCCTTGATACTGGAACCCCCACCTGCAAGAAAAAGCTGTCTTATCAATTTTTTTTCATCAAAAATATTTGCATTGAAAAATTTTAATAAACGCTGTATTTCTACAAGCAACGTTTCAGCTGAAAACCCTTCCGGGGAATCAATGCCCATATCTATACCCCCGGCAGTTGCTATTTTTTCACCATCCGTCACAACAAAAATCGTTTCTTCTGCACCGATATCTAGTATCAGAACAAAACGGCCACGTTCCGGAGAGCAGCCCTGCAACATTCTAAAAAGAGGGATCTGTTTAATTTCCAAGGCAGAAGGTTCCAACCCTACCCCCTCCAAAACACTAAGGTAGCCCCTTACCACTGCACGGGGGACAGCGGCGATTAACACTTTTAACATCAGCTGCCCTTCTTGTTCTTCTTCCCCAATTACCAGGCAATCCACAACAGGATCATCAATTTCCCCCTTCAATTCCTGTTCCATTTCCCAGTAAGCAGCCTCCCTTAATTCACCATCACTCAGGGCGGGAAACAAGGAGGTATGCAAGCGGATCTGCTGTCCACTAATACAAAAATTTACAGCCCGATCTTTAAACCCGTTTTTAAGGAGTTGCTTCAAGGTTTTTTTCAAGACCCCCTGATCAACTATTACCCCTTTGTCCAGGCAGCCAGCTGCCAGATCTGCCACAGCATAACGAAAAAGGACAAACTTACCTCTTTCCTCCCTGAGCTGAACTGCTTTGACAAATTTACTTCCAAAGTCTAAACCAATGGGACAATATCTCTTACCAAACAGCATTTTACCACCCGCTCCAGCTTTTAAAATAGGCTTCGATTCCGTTTTCCCCCCCGTTGACTTCAAAAAAAGCTTTTACTCCAGCTACCCCTTTACCGTTAGAGCAATAATAATAACCGGTCGAATATAAGGTATAATATTGTGGATCACCCTCAAAGGTAGAAGGATCTTTAGGACTTGGATCAGGAGCTATCCATTCTAACACAAAATACTGCTGTTCTTCCTCCTTGCTGCTCATATAAATGGGTTCAAAGGTGCAATGAGGGGAACTGCATCTTTGGATAAAATAATCAGGCTGGGCCTGGATAAGGGCCAACCCTACCTCTGCACCAGCTTCTGCCAGGTAATGTGCTTTGGTCTCATACTCATAGTGTTTAGCAATTAGGAGCTCATCCAAAGAGTCACTGAGAAAAAAGCCACCCAAGGTTAACAACGCCAAGGTAATAAGCAAAACAAGAAACAAAACTGAGCCTTTTTTATTATCTTTTGCAAGTAGGGCAAACCCTTTCCTAAACCATAAAAACAATTGCCTTACCACTCCATATTTTTTAGATGCACAGTATTGTGCAGGACGTAGGGGGGGGACTTTGGGTTTCTTCCAGTATCGATATCCTGGGCCTCTAACAAAATAAAAACCATCTTTGGTTCCCGGGCTGCCTCTTTCCCTAACATTTCCCTAGGAATATGCCAATAAAATTCCAGCTTATTTATGTTATAGCCGATTTCATTATCCGGCCCGGAACCCTGGCGCAGAGTAACGGTCTTTTTCATCTCATTGAATTTAATTTCACGTTCCTGCCCACCGCCTCCGGTTAAAAAAAGCCGGGTTACGCCCCCGCTGCCACCTTCTTCATAAAGGGGCATTAAAAGTTCTATTTTTTTTCCTGCTTTGTTTTTGTCATAAATAGCAGTTGCATAACGCAGTTCCCTGGTTATCTCATGCAGGACAATGCGGGCATTTTGTTGGGTATCTATCCTGTTTCTACCCCGAATAGACCCTTTCAAACCCACTGCATAACAATGCATAAGCACTACCAGGACAAAACCTGCTATCACAGTTGCAAGTACCACCTCTAATAATGTCATCCCTTTTTTATCTTTGAGCAAGAAAGGAGGAAACCGAAGCAACATGCTCCTTCCCTCCTTCCATCCAGGCAACGCTGACTTTAATAAAAATTACATTTGCCAATAAAACTGTACTCTCTCCTGCAGGCCTGATAGAAAATATTCCGTTACCACCATTGGATGGAACAACGTCCATCTGTTCCAAATTTACCACCCTGTGAAAAGGACCTACAGTATCATTTAGGGTCACTCTTTTTTGTCCAGCAAGTATTTCTTCTTCTAGAAAAGTATAGCCCATGTACTTGAACTCTTCCATACGCTCCTGGGCCATTATAACCCCTCGGGTTTCCCACCCTCCACGAAAGATGGAAAACAGTGCACCAGTAAAGATGCTTAGCAAAGGAATCAAGACTATCCCCACTATGGCAAGGGCAATAGTTAGTTCCAATAATGTGAAACCACCCCTGCTCTTTTTAAACCCGCACCAGCACTTAACAGGCTTTGCCGCTTTGCAAATAATGGTGACCATTCCTTTCCAACCCTGCTTATTGCCCTAAAGCATCAACTGAAAAGCATCATAGACGGGTAGTAAAATAGTGAGCGCAATAAAGCCTACAACCATCGACAAAATTACAATTAGAATAGGTTCCAAAATAGAACTGAAACCTTCAATAAGATGACCTACTTCCGCCTCATAAAAAGCCGCAGCCTTAAAAAGCATGTCATCCAATCTGCCTGATTGTTCCCCGGCGTTAACCATTCCAACAACCATAGGTGGGAAAACATTTGAATTTGCTAACAAACCGGCCATTGGCTGCCCTTCCATAATACCTTTGATCACAACGCGAACTTCTTCGCTGGCAATTTTATTCCCAACAATATTCTCTGCAATAGCCAAGGCTTCCAAGAGGACTATACCATTGTTGAGCAGCATACCCAGGGTCCGGCAAAACCTGGCTGTAATGACAGCTCTGTTTATAGGCCCCAGAAAAGGCATAAAAAGCAAAAATTTATAATAACAAATAGCCCCTTTCCCCGTTCGCAAAATTTTTTTTCCCAAATAGAGGCCAATAATTAGCCCCAGAGGAAACACATACCAATATGTGAGCACCATTTCCCCTGTAGTCAGAAGGAACCCTGTAAAAAGGGAGGTGTTAAGACCCATCCTGTCAAAAAAATCTATAAAAACAGGCAGGACCACTGTTATGAGCAAAAGGCAAACCACTATAATAACCATCAGCATAAATAGGGGGTAAGCCATTGCTTTTTTCACCTTTTGCTGCAATTCATTTTGTTTTTCATAATATTCGGCCAATCTTTCTAATACCTCGTCCAGGGTTCCGCTGGATTCCCCAACAGCAATCATGTTCACAAAAAGGGGGGGAAATATATCGCTATGAGCCTGAAAAGAATCTACCAGGGAATTGCCTTCCTCAACCATAAAGGCTATTTTGCCAATTTTATCTTTTAGAATGGGATTCTTAACCTGTTCGGCTAGCAGCTTCAGGGAACGTAAGGCAGTGATCCCGGATTTGTTCATTGCTGCAAATTGATGGCAAAACGCCATCAATTCCCTAACTTTTGGCCTGCAAAAATAGGAAGGAAACTTTAAACTTTTTGGAGCTTGCATAACTGTAAGCTCCTTAATACTAAAGGGGAAAAGCCCTTGTTCCCTGAGCAAAGCAGCCACTTCCCAGGCCCTGTTGGCCGTCATAACCCCCTTTTCTTCCATTCCCTGCCGATTTCTTGCTTGATAAATATACTTTGGCATGGGAATTCCTCCCCCTACCATTATAATATCGTGTATGTTTCCCTGATAACTTCATTTAAAGTAGTAATCCCTCTACCTGCCCTTTGCATCCCATCCTGCAATAAAGTATTCATGCCCTCCATAATAAACTTACGCCTGATATCCTCCATGTTTGTCGATTCCTTGATAAGTTGGCGGATGGACTCAGTGATCGGCATTACTTCGTGTATAGCTGTCCGGCCCCTGAAACCAGTAAAATTACAGTATTCACAGCCCTTGCCCCTATAGAAGACCGGTAAACTACCACCACACACCTCTTGGTACAAAGCAAGTTCATCATCCGGGGGAATGTACTCTTCCCTGCAATTTTCACAATTAAGACGTACCAAACGCTGAGAAACCACTCCAATTAAAGAAGAGGAAAGTAAATAGCTTTCAATTCCCATATTGAGCAATCTGATTAGTGTTCTGGGGGCATCATTGGTGTGCAAAGTTGAAAAAACTTGGTGCCCGGTGAGAGCAGCCCGGATAGCCATTTCCGCTGTTTCCTCATCACGAATTTCTCCAACCATGATTACATTGGGATCCTGGCGTAGAACAGTTCGCAAAATATTGGCAAAAGTAAGGTTTGCTTTCCTGTTTACCTGGACCTGATTTATTCCATCAAGCCGGTATTCCACCGGATCCTCAATGGTAATAATGTTTTTTTCAGGATCATTGATATGATGCAATGTGGAGTAAAGTGTAGTTGTTTTACCGCACCCAGTTGGGCCGGTAATTAAAACCATGCCATGGGTGTTTCTTAGAAAATTGAGATAGTGCCACTTGTTTTGGCGGTTAAAACCAAGTTCATCGATAGGCCGAATAACCTTATGGGGGCTTAGTAAACGCAAAACAATTTTCTCACCATAAATGGTGGGCAGGGTAGATACACGTATGTTTATCTCTTCTCCCCCCCATTCGGCATGAATGTTTCCATCCTGGGGCAATCTTTTTTCTGCGATGTCCATTCCAGCAAGAATTTTCAACCTGGATATGAGTTGCGGCATAATGTTTCTGGAATAGGGAGGTAGATCGCTGAGCCGGCCGTCTGTGCGCAGTCGCACCCTTAGCCTATTTTCCTCAGGATCAAGATGAATATCGCTGGCCTCTCGCTCAACACCTTCCTGCAATAGTGAATTGACTATATTTACTACAGGGGCCCTGGAGGCAGCCTTCTGTAGTTCGGGGGTATTTTCTAGTTTAATAATTAGTTTATCAACACCCTGTTCTTTTTTTTTCAAAAAAATCAAGCCTCCAACGACGAACCTTCCGTCTTACGCCCTATGCTCCATAAATTTTAAAAGTGCATCTTTCATAACCTTCAGAGGTGCCTTTTTCAGGCCGGTAAACAATTCAAAAGCTCTGGCTCCTTGCCCAAGTAACATGTCGAGCCCATTGATGCTGCGGCAACCAGCTGCTTTTGCCCCGTGCAGGAAGGGAGTTTCTGCCGGGCTGTAACGCAGATCAATAACGGAAGCAGGACCTGCCAGGCCTCCTGGGGGCAGGAGATCCAATTCTAAAGGATCGCAGCTAAGTGCATTCACAACCAGGGTCGCAGTTTTTAGATGTTCTTGCAGGTTTTTTTTATCCAGCAGTACTGTTTCAACCCGCTGTCCTTTTAACTCCCCGCTGCTTTTTAAAAGGTTGCTTAACTGTTCTGCCTTTGCCAGGGTTCTATTGGCGATTGTCAAGGATTTAACCCCGGACCTCACAAGCGCCAGGGCTGTTGCTTTAGCCGCCCCACCGGCACCAAGCATCAAAGCCTTTTCACCCTCACCCTTATTTTTTAGGTTGTTGCGGAGTAAAAAGATAAAGCCATCCACGTCGGTGTTTTCCCCATATAATTTTCCATCATCGTTTATAACTGTATTAACAGCCTGTAAAAGCCGGGCTGTTTCGGAAAGAGTATCCAGGTAGAGGACTGTCTTTTCCTTATGTGGAGCTGTTATATTCACGCCTCTTATACCCAGTGCCCTTATTGCCTTTACTGCTGAGGGCAAATTATTTGTTTCCACATGAAACGGCAGATAGCAATAATTTAAACCAAACTTATGAAAAGCTGCATTATGCATCGCAGGTGAAAGGGAATGGCTTACCGGGGCCCCAAAGAGGCCAACAATCTTTGTCCTTCCATCGATCATCATCATTTTACACATCCCATTTTGTATTAAAACAGTGTAACTGCCCGGAACAAAACATAAACCTCCATGTTACCAATTTTATGGGTTGAACAGCCAGGCTCGCCGGATTAACTGCATACCATTAGCGAACAGTCAGCCAATACCATTCCCAGATCCTTGCTCCCCAAAAAGTAACAACAAAGAAGGATAGGGACAAAAAAGGACCTAAAGCCAGGGGTGATTTTGAAGTTTTCTTCTTTAAAAAAAGGAGGATCACCCCTACGAAAGCCCCCAGAGAAAAGGAAAGCAGAAAAATTAAAAATATAGACGGCCAGTGGCCCATTAGAAAGCCAAGAGCAGCCATTAATTTGACGTCCCCGCCCCCCATGCCGCCCTTGCTTAACAAAGAAATAACATAAAAAAGGCCTCCACCCATAAAAAAACCAGCCAGGGCTGAGCCAAGGGAAACAACCGGATAGAAAAACTGCCAGAAAAACCCCCAGGCAAACAGAATAAAAATAAAACGGTTGGGCAGGAGATGCATTCTAACATCTATGCAAGACAAAACAAGCAGCAGGACAAAAATAACTACATATTTGAAAAATAGGGGGGTAAATTTAAAATAGAAAAAACAAAACAGGAAGATCCCTGCTGAAAGAAGTTCCACCAGTGGATAACTCCATGAAATACCTTTGCCACAATAACGGCATCTTCCCTTTAGTAGGATGAAGCTTAAAATCGGAAAAAGATCCCTGGGCTGCAAAGAAGCCTTACAGCCAGGACAGTGGGAACGCGGGTTTAGCAGGGAAACCCCTTCCTGATAACGGTAAACAACTACATTTAAAAAACTGCCGCAGGCAAGTCCCAATATTAAAAGTAAAAAATAAGGCGCAAGCTGCTCCATGTAACTTTTTGTCCCTTCGTCATATTCTACCTGCTATGCCTCCCTGTTTCCAGGCTACTGCTTCTGAAAAAACTTAAAATCGGCCAATACTACCTTTAAATCATCATAATCTCCTATTTTGGATTCATTCCATTCCACCCTGAAGATCAGGCGCTTGACAAAGGAGAGATCAAAATCCCCAGCCTGGAGGAAACCAGCATAGGTTGATGGTGTTATTGTATGGGAATCATATAGTACCCGTTCATCGCCTAATATTATCATTCTAAAAATACCCCTGCTGTTCATGGTTTCATCATCCACTCCATAGTGGCCTTCAAGGCTGAGATAGTTGCCATTAAGGTCAAGAACAAATTCTGCGGCAGGATTATTTTTGGAAATATCCACGGCTACCCCCCCGTGGAAACGCCTACCCGCTATTTGATAATAGCCTTCCCTGTTTCTGTAAAACGGCCCAACATTACGAATAACCTTCATATCTTCTATTTTGACGGCAGTCCCATATACAGTGTCTCTACCATCGTTTGAAATGCAAATAGTACGGGTAGCATCATCCCAATGAACAGCAAAACCAAGTGCCTTTGCCAGCTCCCTTAAAGGCACCATGGTTACACCCTTATCTTCTAAAATAAAGGACGGGTGTTCCGTTTCCAGGGGTTTACCATTAACCTGCAGGTGGAACCCCCCTGTTCTTCCCTTGAAATTTTCTACCAGTCCTGGTGAAGCCTGTAACGTATGACCGGCTACCCCAAAAAACAGGGTTAAAAATACTAACAACACAACATTCTTTTTCATTGTTGAACACCCCGGAGCAAGAATTAATTTTTGAAAGGAAAAGAATAAAGATCCGGGTAATAAAACTCTTGTTCTTTATTTTCTTCAAAAATGTCTTCTGGCAAAAGATCACACTGTGTAATTTCAGTACCCGTTATAACCTCCATAACTATATCCCCAACGTCCTCCCCAGTTGCCGCAGCGTTCTCTGCTTGGGGCTCAGAACCTGGCTCAAATAAATCCGGCCGAAAAAAATTGGTATCAAAAAAAACCTCTTTTTCCTGCTCCCCTGGTAGAAAATAGATCCTCCACACTATTAAACCCCTTACAAGAGGAGTTTCCTCCTCCTTTTGCAGTTTAAGATAACTAATCCGGCCAGAAGGTTCGCTCTCCAATTTATAAACAAAGTCCAGGACGGCATCATAACTTCCTTTTACCCCAATTTCATAATCACACCGACGAAAATTTCTCGTACCTCTTTCATCCTCTTCCAAATCGCCGTTTTTCTTTTCTAGAGGCTGAACAGAGGTAATCTGCAGCCCCTCCCCCCCTGCCTGCCCTAAAACTTTAATAAGAGTAGCAGGCTCCATCTGCTGCCAAAAAATATTTTCTACATTCTGCACCTCATCCTTTATGTCCATTGCAAGAGCCTGCAAAAAAGGCAATTTTTTTATTTTTTCCTGAGCAGAAAGAAGGTTTGACTTTTCCAGGTCTAAATCCATCCGGGCCTGCACCAATTCTGGAATAAGCTGGCAGACATTTATTCTCCAAAAAAGGAAAGAAATAATAACAAGCAATAAAAGAAATAAAAGTTTTTTTTCCCTGGCAGATAAATTAAAAGGCATGACAGGATCCCCTGTTAAAGAAACTTACAAGTTATTGTAAACATTAAAAAGGACTGGCCTTTATACTCTTCTTCTTGAACATTTATTAGTTGGCAGAGCTCAAAATATTTTCGTTCAGATAGCAGTTTAGTAAAGGTCTCCAAATCCTCCAAAGAATTTGTATATCCCGTTAGAACAATGTTCTCCCCTGCCACTATTTCTATCCCGGTAAGCCAAGCATCCACAGGCAGGGCTGTATGTAGATCCTCCAACACATCCCCCACATGGGCATTTTTAGTTAAAATGTCCTCATAACCTTGTAACAACACCTCCGCCCCGCTCGTTTCCTCCTTTAGCCTGTAATAATTTTTGATGCTTGTTTGTAATTGCCCTATTTCTTTTTTCAATATAAAGATATTACTTTTCGATATTGTCAAAAGAATGTTCAATATAAGAAAGGAAATAGCAAAAATAGCAAAAAAAATAAGAGCTACCCTCACCATTACCCTTCTTTTTTTCCCCCACCTCAAATCCACTGGTATCAAATTAAAACTCTCAAACACAATATCCCTCACAATTTAATACCTTCATGTAAAAACTGTCGTCAGGCGATCCTACCTTTAGCTCCTTATGAAATCTTTCCCTTAAAATACAGTTTATTCTACTTATTCTACCTAAAATGGGCAATTTCCTGCATACGGGTCAAAAATTTTCTTTATGGCAGAAAACGGGGAATATATTTGTATTGTTTACCCACTATTTGTCTATAATAATTTTAGGCTTTTTATTTAGAAAAAGGTGATTATATCTATGCAGCAGATTACAGTGACCAGAGAACTGAAACCTTACCTGGAAGGTAAACAAATCAACAATCCCGACACCCTCCTCAAGGTGGTTAAAAAAATATTGCAGGATCTAAAAAAAGATAAGCCTTCTTTAGAAGGACTAAACATTGCGGAACTTTCATTTTTGAAAAATGAAAGGAAGGATCTCAGTATTAAATTTTTGTTTAAATAACGTTTCAGTAATAATAACAAACATTTATTTATTTTATCCCCACCACTGACAATAAATGTAAATAATTTTTATTTGATCAATCCTTTTCTTCTCAAAGCAAAAAGGATGATCTTTTCAACCTGGCGAACACAACGAGTTCCGAAAAATTCCCTTTTGTTCATGGGCAAAACCAGGATGGTATATAACCCCAGCCTGTTTCCTCCCAAAATATCCGTAAAAACCTGATCGCCTACTACGGCCACCTCCGAAGCTTTCAGGCCCATAATTTTTATGGCTTGGCGAAAAGCCCGCCGCCGGGGTTTAACAGCTTTCCAAATAGCCGGTACGTCAAAATATTCGGCCAATTCATTTCCCCTGTCAAAATCATTATTAGAAACAATACATATTTTGAAACCCCTCTCCTTCACACCTATCATCCATTCCAAAACCTCAGGAAAAACTTCATTGCCGTTCCATGGAACAAGTGTGTTATCAAGATCGATGATAATACCCCTGATCCCTTTTTTCTGTAATTCGTCAAGTTCTATCTTATGAACATTACTCACATACATCCATGGGCAAAGAAGCTTCCACACCTGCATTAACCCCCTTTATAATATCAACCTTTCAAAGCAGCTTTTTCCTTGCTCCTATTATATCACGAAACCCCCTGGAATACTTTGCCGCACAGGCTACCCCTGAGCGGGTGATTGCAAAGGACAACATAAACATAAATTTGCTAACCATCCCCTCCGTGCTCGTCCTTCTGCTCAAAAAAAATCCCCAAAATTCAAAAACAGGGTTCCCGACCGTTAATACCTGGAGCCTTCAGGGTGAAATTCTGCAGCTATTTTGGTAATAACCTTTTTTTCAATCCGTGAAACGTAGGAACGAGAAATCCCCAGGTAGCCAGCTACCTCTTTTTGGGTACTTCTTTTTTTCCCCTCCAGGCCATAACGCATCAGCAGGACCTTCTGTTCTCTTGGTTTTAACTTTTTAACCACCCTTTTTAACTTCTCGTCAAATATAATTTTTTCCACCTCATCCAACACTTCATCGGGATTAGTACCCAGGACATCCAAAAGGCTTATTTCATTACCATCCTTATCAACTCCAATGGGCTCATAAATTGACGTTTCCTGCTTATTTCTTTTATTTGCCCTTAACTGCATCAAAATTTCGTTTTCTATGCATTTTGCTGCGTAAGTAGCCAGACGGGCGCCTTTTTTGCTGTCAAATGTTCTGATAGCTTTAATAAGCCCAATAGTCCCAATAGAAATAAGGTCTTCTTTATCTTCCCCAGTATTATCAAATTTTTTTACAACATGGGCTACAAGCCTTAGATTGCGTTCAATAAGAACCTGCCTGGCATCATCATCCCCCTGATCTAATAGCCCTAAATAGTATTTTTCCTCTTCCGGGGTCAGTGGTTGCGGGAAGGAATCATTGGTAATGTAGGATACTAAAAGCAAAATACCCCTGATTACCAGTGCTACTGCCGACAGTACCGTTAACATACCTTTTAAACCACCTTTAACTTTTAGCAATTAAAGAAACTATCTTATTTATATGGCGGTAAAGGTAAATAAGTGCCTGTCTATGTGGGGGAATATTCAGAATTTTATTTGGTATTTTAGGTTTAAGGATATGTGTCTAAAAAAACCTTCTGGTTAAAATAACAATAAGCCAGGGATCAGGCAAGCAGCCTGGCTTTCTAACCCCTGGCTTCTGCTCGACTGTAAGCTAGAGCCCTCTCAGGTATTCTGGGCGAAGATAACGCATGTTGCCGCTTTTCAGTACAGCACCAAGCACCTCCAGTATCTTTTCCTTATCCCGGGGTAAAGTTCCCCCAAGAGGAAGGTAATTGGAAGCGTGGTTAGAGCGGAAAACACAGTTGCTCAAGTTAAGTGGCTTGAGCATCAATTCAATTTCCTTCAAAATTTCCATCGCCTCGGGAATCTTAAATTCATTCCTTTGGGCCTTTCTATATAATGGGGATCCAGGAGGCAGCATGAGGGTCAAAAAACTAAGATAATCAGGATCAATTTCGTTCAAAATTGTTGCTGTATCGCGTGCATGTTCAACCATCTTTTCATTACCGCCCAGGCCATTAATAATTGTAACGGAGAGAATGATGCCGGCTTTTTTGAGCTTAAGCCCTGCTTCAATCATCTCTGCCCTTGTTACCCCTTTACGAATTTCTTTTAACATTTCCTCATTTCCAGTTTCTACACCCAGGTAGGCTATTTTTAATCCAGCTTCCCTTAGCCTAATCAATTCAGTAAGATCCTTTTCTAAAATGCTGCCGGGGTTAGCATAGGTACCTACCCGCTCCAACATCGGGAAAGAATCAAAAAGATAGTTAAGAACCTTTAGCAGATTTTCCGTTCTCATGGCCAATGCATCGCCATCAGCCAGAAAGATCCTTTTTGTTCTTTTAAGCCTCTCTGCACAAAAATCGATATCCTCTTTTATTTCATCCCATTCCCGCTCCCGGTACTTTTCACCTTTATACATTCTGCAAAAAGTACATTGGTTATGAGAACAACCAATGGTTACCTGTAATATAAGGCTTCCGGCTTCACTGGGGGGACGGAAAACGTTTCCTTCGTACCTCATTATTTAACCCGGTTAAGGCACAAAATTTATTTCCGAGGATCCAGTCCTCACACCCAACCGGTTAACACCTCCATTTCAATTTAACAAATATTTTAAAATAGCACAGGCATTGGAAGTTTCCTGCACAGTAGTCCTTTTATAATTATAACATGGAATAAAACCCAGTTCACCCCTTTCCTTCTTTTATAGTTTATTGCTTGAACTATTAAAGTAACTACCCCTGAAACCCGGCCCCTTTTATTTTTTCATCAATAACTACCACCTGTTGGCTATCAAAGAAATAAAGATACCTTTCTTTGGGTTTTTCTTGCCAAATTCTTTCCACTGCACGGGTATAGTATTCCATCTGAAGAGCATAGTGCCCCTTTGGTTTGCCATCTTCTCCTAAAGAAAGTTTTCCAGTTTTATAATCGATCAACACCAACCCGTCCTTGTCCCTAAAAAGGCAATCTATCACTCCCTGGATCAGGATCGTTTCCCTGCCATCATTGTCAAGGTTTTCATTCCAACCAGGGTAAACTTCAACAGCGGGGACACCTAAACTAAAGGGTATTTCACGGAACAGCTCCACAGCCTGTAGCATCCTCCGGCCTAAAGGAATTTGGAAAAATTGCATAATAAACAGCGGGTCCACAGCCTCTTGCTCCTGAGCGGTTAAAAGCTGCTTATCTACCATTTCCTTAATTTGGGCCTCAATATCATCCCTGTCTAAGTCAGGATATAATTCCAGGTGCTGCATAACAAGATGGTAAGCGGTCCCCCTCTCGCCAGGTGAAAACTTTCCTTTTTTTAAAAAACGGGGATAACGGGGAAGTGCCGAAAAAGGATATTGTCCCCAGGGGGCGTACTCCGCATCCTCCCCCTTCAACCCCAACGACTGTAATTTTTGTAATTCAGAAACAGAAACCTTGGCAAAATGGGTCGCTGCCTGGCGATAAGGGTAAGACCAGGAAAGCCGGCGTTCCACCTCCCCCTGCCATGTTCCAGAGGCAGGCACCGGTTCCAAAGCTGCTATTTTATGATATAACTCTTCCCTGTCTTTATCCATTTCTTTCTGTTCCTCAAAAAAAGCCTTCCCGGTTAACTCTGCAGTTTTAAAAACGTAAAATTTCCAGGTCGAAGGTTCCTCGCCCATCCAGCATAACTTTTCCGGCTCACTGGCCATTTCCCTTAACAATTCGCACTGGGGATGGCGTAGCAGGGCGGGACCTATCCAGTCCAGAAGGCTTGTTGCCTTAGCACGATAATAAGCAGGAAGAAGGAGTTCCCCGGTGCCCGCCACCTCCTCCCATTTTTTTACCTCTTTTGGCAGGTCCTTGAGCGTAGCTACTAAAAAAAGTTTTTCTTCTGCACGGGTAAGGGCCACATATAAAATACGCATTTCTTCTGCTAATAACTCTAATTTTAAATGCCTCTGCACAGCAAGGTAGGGAAGGGTCGGGTAAGCGATCCTGAGCTCTGTATCCACGTATTTGGGGGCAAATCCCAACTCTTTATGCACAAGAAAATTTCCCCGTGTCTCCTTCAAATTAAATTTCCGGGACAAACCTGCCACAAAAACAACGGGAAATTCAAGGCCCTTACTTTTATGTATAGTCATGATGCGGACAACGTTTTCCTGTTCCCCCAAGGCCCTTGCTTCACCCAGATCCCCCCCTTTCTCCTTCAACCTTTCCACAAACCTCAGAAAGCGGAACAATCCCCTTAAAGAAGTAGTTTCATACTGCCTGGCCCTGTCATATAGGGCCCGGAGGTTGGCCTGCCGCCGATTTCCGCCCGGCATACCGCCCACAAAGTCATAATAACCTGTGTCACGGTAAAGCTGCCAGATCAACTCCGAAAGCGAACCCTCCCGTGCCTTTTCCCGCCAGTGGAGCAAGTTTTCTAAAAATCGTTTTAACTTTACTACCGGTATTTTTTCCTTTTCTATCTCTAACCTGGATTCATGGCAACATACTTGTAACGCCTCATAAAAACTTTTACCGGGTGCTGCAAGACGGATATGTGCCATTTCAGCACTGTTTAACCCCACCACGGGTGAACGCAGCACGGCAGCAAGCGGGATATCCTGGAAGGGGTTATCAATTATTTTTAACAATGAAAGCATCACTTCTACTTCTACCACAGCAAAATAACCGGTATCAAGTTCTGCATAGGCAGGAACCCCAAAATTATGCAATTCCTCCAGGATAGCTGGAGCCTGGTTGCGGGCAGAACGCAACAAAATAACTATGTCACGGTAGGTGAGGGGCCGCTTTTTCCCTGTTTCCCGTTCAAAAACCTCAAAAGGTTTCCCCCCCTGCCCCCCCATCAGTTCCCGAATTTTTTTGGCGATTAGCCGCCCCTCCAGGGTAGCATTTTCCAGTTCCTCTATATTCGCACCGTCCATATCGTCTTCAGAATCAATTTCTTCTTCTGCATCATTGTTATCAGCGAAGCCCATACCTTCAACATCATTAGAGCGATCCAACAATAGGGTTTCTACATCAAAACCCCCTTGCAACCCTGCCTCAGGGTATGAGGCTCCACAGCGTAACCAGGCCCGGTGATCATAGGCAATCTCCCCAACTTCCTCATCCATCAGTTGACAGAAAAGAAAATTGACCCCGTTTAAAACTTCTTTACGGCTACGAAAATTATAATTTAGGCCAACGCAGAGCCCCTTTTTCGAAGATGTGGCAAAAAGGCGGGATTTCTCTAAAAAAAGCCCCGGCTCGGCAAGCCGAAAACGGTAAATACTTTGTTTTATATCCCCAACCATAAAGAGGTTTCCTTCCGGCTCTGGCAAAGAAACAAGCTGCAAAATAGTTTCTTGTACCTGGTTGATATCCTGGTATTCATCAACGAGAACCTCAGCAAAATAACGGCGGTAATCCAAAGCTGCCTTGGACGGCAAAATAAGATCAGAAGTAGAGTCCGGGCTGCTCAAAACCTGCAGCGCTCCATGCTCTAAATCCGCAAAATCGGCAACCCCTTTTTCCCTTTTTGCTTCCTGGTAGCGTTTTTCAAAAGAAAGGATAACCTCCACTAAAGTTTTAAGTAGAGGAGCAATTGTACGAAGTTCCTGAACCTGATCCTGCAAGGGCCGGCTTAGCTCCTCCTGAAGCTTAGCATAGTCTTTTTTGCAGCTATCACGTAACTGCCTTGCCCTTTCCTTCAGAATCCCGTCATAAACTTTTCCACTGCAACGCTTCAAGGTTCCAAATGGAGAGGATTGCAAAACTTCAAATAATTTTGTATAAGAATGAAGGGCAGCAGAGGCTTCCAGCATAAAAGAAATTTCTTCTTCCAGGTTTTTCAGGTAGGGAGCAGGACCACCCGGTTTTTGGGCAATTTCTGCAGCTTTTTGTAACCTTGACAAAATACTAGCCAGCTCCAGCCGGTAGTGCTGTAGTAATATTTTTACCCAGCCCGATCCTTCTAGTTCGGCCTCACTGTTTATGTTAAAAAGAGAAACTACTTTTCTTAGCCAATCGCTGGGAAAGGGGTGGCTACGGGAAAAGTCATAAAGGCGTAGCACAAGCTGTAATAAGGCCTGATCTCCCCGGTCGCTGCTGAAAGCATCCACCAGTTCATAAAAAGGGCTTCCCGGGCTTTCTTTTTCATAATATTCCTCCAGCAATTCCTCTAAAACTTCCTGTCTTAAAAGATCTGCTTCCGTTTGATCAAGGACACGGAAAGAAGGATCAAGATCACGCAGGTAGTAATAAGTCTTTATTACATCCATGCAGAAAGAATGCACGGTACTGATGGAAGCACGGTTGAGTAAAAGCAGTTGGCGGCGCAGTCGATAATTGGCAGGATCCTTCTGCAGCGCTTTTTCCAGTTCCGTCCCAATGCGTTGCTTCATTTCTGCTGCAGCGGCATTGGTAAAGGTTACGATTAAAAGCTTGTCAAGATCCGGTGCTTCTGGGCCTTCCTTTACCCGCCTCAAAATTCTTTCTACCAACACCCTTGTTTTGCCAGAACCGGCACCTGCCGCCACTAAAACATGGCCTCCACGAGAAGTGATCGCCTCCCACTGCTCGTCCGTCCAGTTGCCCCGGGAATTCTTTTGCAGGGGTATCCTTTGGGGGCCCTTTTCAAATCCATTACTACCCATTTCCATTATTTCACTCACCCTTCCCTTAGTCCTCTGCTGGCTCCAGCCAGGTTGGGAGAAAGCCCTGTTTTTCTCTCCCCAGGAAACGATAACTGTTGCCCTCAAGCAACAAATCAAATTGACAGACCGCCTGGTAGGGACAATAAGTACACGCCTTTTCCTGCCCAAGGCGGTAGGGTTTTATATCAACACAGCCGCTGATCATTTCTTGCCCTATCTTTTGCAATCGTTTGTGAATATGACCACGTAACAGTTCAAAATGCTCTGCAGTTAAAAGGGCTGAATTTTTGTAAAAGCTTTTTTTTGCTGTCAACCCTACAGGAATAACCTTCGAGTAACCGCTTTGTAGTTGGTCATCAAAAAGGGCAACAACCTCTGGATCCGCAATTACTCTTCCCCTGAGCTTATAACGCTTGAGCATCTCCTGTTCGACTTTTTCTGGGGGCAGGATAACAGAGGAATTTAGTAATGGTGCATGGATATGGAAATAAAAGACCCCGGCGGGCAGCACCTTTTCACCCAGCCAAACTGGGGAATGAGTCAAAATAACATCCAGGTAAATGAAGATCTGCAAGGAAAGGCCATGATATACCTTCAAAAGATCGAGTTCAATTTTTCCCGACTTGTAATCAATGATGCTGACATATGCTTTTCCATCCTTACTCTTTGCCAGATCAACCCTGTCAATGCGCCCATGCAGCTCCATAAGGGCCTCATTTCCCAGCATAAAGCTAATTGGCGGCAAAACACCGCCCGGACCAAAAGTTACCTCTACCCCTACTGGACAGAATTTGCCCCTGCGTGCTTGTTCACCTAAATAGATAGCCGTCCGGCCTATAGTTTCTTTTAATTTTTGCGCCAGATAGCGATAACGGCTACTGCTGAGCAAAATTTCTTGCTGTAACCGTGGAACGAGCTGTTCCACTTCAATTTCAGTCAGCTTCCAGCATTCCTCCCTGCTCAACTGCCCCCAGTCCAACCCCTTTTCCTGCAGGGAAAGGGCGACATTTTTCAGGGCGGCATGGAAAAAACGCCCGATGTCCGGATTATCAAGCCGGTAAATCCGGCGCTCTTTTAAGCGCAAACCATACGAAAGAAAATGTGAAAAGGGGCAGGCAGAGTACCTTTCCAAGCGGGAGGCACTTACCTGCATTCGTTTTTGATAGAGCTTCAGACTGGTTTCTTCCTCAAGCCTGTTAACAATATTTTGGTAAAAAACACCCCTGACCAAGTGTTTCCCCAGTTCCTGCCAGCCCGTGCTTTTGGCGTACCAATTATAGATATCCCACCAGAGAGGATGAAGCTTTTCCCCCTTTTTAAAGCGCCCCAGCTGGACCAGCAGCTGAGAAAGGGTTTTGCGGGGATGGGCAATATAGGGGAAAATTTGCAGGGATTCATTCCTTCCCTCATTTTCACAAGAACCAGGTATTACAGCAGTGCTAGATTGCTCCTCCATGCTTTCACTTATGGGTTCAGGGAGCACCTGAATCTCCTTCAACCCTGGAAACAGTTCTTTTAAACGGGCAACCAACAAAGAAGGTGTTAACCCCCTGCCTTCTTCATCAGCTAAAGAATAACTAACATATAAACCCTTTGAAGCTCTTGTCAAGGCTATATATGTTAAAAACTGCTCATCAAAAAGCTGGCGTCTGCCCCCTGGTGAGAGATCCAGGCCCCAATCCACCAGAGTTTCCCGTTCAATATCGGAAAGCACACCACCTACTCCGGGGCGGGAAGGTAAAACCCCATCATTAACTCCAAGGATAAAAGCGAATTTGATTCTGCTTACCCTCGTTCTATGCACAGTACCTACTAATACCTGATCTAGGGCAGGGGGAACAAGGCTAAGGCGCAAATTTTTTAGACCTGCCTCCAAAACTCGTGCAAAAAGAGGCGCAGAAATTTTCTCCTCGCCCATGACCTCTACCAGCTGATCCAGAAGATCAATAACACCATCGTAAACCTGATCATTTTCCCTTGCTTTTTCTGGTACCCCTTTTTGGATGGCCTCTTTTTTCCAGATTTCAAGGCGCTCACCCACGCCCGTATCCAGCAGTAGTTCAAACAATGCCGAGGCCTTTTCCTTAACTGTTGCCGCTGCCCTAAAATTTTCCTGGAAACGAATCAGTGGCCCACTTACCCTGCGCCGCGTTGCATTAATAAGTTTCAGATAAGCCCTTTCTCCGGGATGGTAACCAGTTTGAAAAACCCCTTTTTCTTCCAGGTCATCCCCCTCCCGGAGACGGTATTCCCAGTCTTCTTCCTGCAGCCAGCGGTAGCCCTGAATACCAAAAGCCAGCACATAGTTTTCCAGCCTTTCCGCCCTCTTCCTCCATTTGTTTCTTTGAAACCTGCTCTGTGCCAGGGGAAGAGGAAATTCCGTTTTAATACAGCGGAAAAGGGCATCATAACGCCAATTCCCATTGATTACCTCTAGCGCTGAACGAATAAATTCAATTAACGGATGGTGCAGAACAGGACGTTCCTGGTCCAGGAAAAAAGGTATTTCATAATCCGAAAAAACCATTGACAGGAGATCACGGTATTGTTCAAGGTCACCTGTTAAAATTGCCATGTCCCGCCAGCGGTAACCTTCATCCCGGGCCAACCTGATAAGCTCCCTTGCCAGGCTTTCTATTTCAACACGACGGTTGGGGGCAGACCACAAGCTTAGCGGCAAAACCCCTTTAGGATCTTGAAATGACTTTACGGGATAACTATGTAAATTTTTTTCCAGATGCCCAAGGGCCGGGCTGGCTACAAAACGAGGCAGGTCCACAGGGGAAAGAATCGCCTTTTCCACAGGCTGCCCGCAATCTTTTGCCATTTGTTTTAGTTTCTGACAGGTAAGCGCCGCTGGATAAAAAGGATCCAGCTCGTCTACTTTTCCTACAGGGTCCTGCCCCAGGCAAATAGTAACGCTAACCCTTTTGCAATACTTTAAAAGTTCCCGTAACACCAGCAGTTCACGGTTTGTAAAACTATAAAAGTCATCTACCCAGATTTCAGCCCCCTTTAAAAAGGCAGAATTCGGAATATTTAAGGCCAGCAGGCCCAGGTAATCCTCTGCATCAAGATAGTGTCCCTTTAATTCCTGGTCCATTTTTTCAAAAATAGTGACTAGATCACTTAGCTTTTCCTTAAATAGTAAAGAAGGAAGGCCATTTTTAGCGGCTTCTTTTTCTTTAAATTTTTCTTCCAATTGGGAGATAGAAATTTGGGAACGTTTCAGTTCGTTATAAAGCTGGACCAGGTTTTCCAAACTTCCCTCCTTACCCCCAACATTTTTAAAAATCTTTAGTTCCCCTTTTAATTTTTCTACTAATTTCTGCAGGATCATACCTTTGCCTGTATCGTCAATGAAGACCCGCTGGCTACCTCCCACCTCTAACATTATTCTCCAGGCCAGGCGGCGGAAACTGAAAACCTGGGCCCGCATAGCCCCCTTAAGTCCTGGAACCGTAACAAGAGAATACTCAACCTGAAAGGTAGCCTGTTCGGGAACTATAAAAATTAATGGTGAACCTTGTGCCCCTTCCTTCAATTTCTCAGTAATTTCCTGCAAACAAAGCTTACTCTTTCCACTCCCGGCTCTTCCCAAAATTAGGCGCAACCCCATTTACATCGCTTCCTTTTGCAGGAAATAGTCCATTAGTTTAAACCCTTCCGTGAAATAAAGGCCTCCAACCATATTTTTTTCACAAAACTTCCTTTTTCCTTTCCCGGGTTCCCCGCTGCTTTTTTGGTAAATACAAAAAGGTACCGCCTCCCCGGTATGAGTTAGTAAAGATAGCGGAGTAGGGTGATCAGCTAAAACCATGATCCTGTAGTCCGGAAATTTCTCCAGCTCCCGGAGCATTTCC
>JBMNNS010000050.1:0-12151 GCA_050942625.1 Dethiobacteria bacterium | reverse complement strand
GGAACCCCGGTCAACCTTTTCATCCGATCTACTGTTGCATAGGTAACCCTGGTTTTTTTACCGTTACGCATCCCGGTGATGTCTACCCTTGCCCCGGAAAAATTGCGGTCTTTGGCAGTGGGGAAGAACGGCAGCATCTTTTTCATAAGTTTACCCAGCCTTTGCTTTCGCTGGGCGGTGGAGGTCAGTCCCAGTGTCACCATCATTTTTGCCAGGGTAGATAGGTAACTTTCAGCAAGGCCCCCTTTGAGGGTAATTTCCCCTACCCCCGGCAGGTAACGCGGCAGGGTCACCGGTTCCGGGTGCCCCAGGTGAAAAACAGTGATCTTTCCCAGCGGTGCCGGAAAATCAATGCTTTCTTTTCCTGAACCCGCCTGGATTTGAACAAACCCTCCATCTTGAAAGGAGATCACCTTGCCGCTAAAAATATGCAGGGTATGTAAAATAACAGCCAAGCCTTCAGAATCACCGGCGCTGCCGGCCCAATAAACCCGGACTGATTCCACATTTTCCAGCTCATCATAGCCCTTACGGGCCAGTATATTGGTAATGCCCGGGGTCCAGCCCAGGCCGGTAAGGATCCTGCGCCCCTTTTCAGCCGCCTCCCTATCGAGCTCCAGCACTGCCTCCGTAGCATCATGATCGTCACAGATGCTCACATAATCTACCCCTGCAGCGAGGGCTGCTTCTACCAGGGGTCTTTCAAAACGGTAAAAGGGGCCTAAGGCCCCGGCAGCCACATCATGATCTTGCATCACCCTAACCAGATCGGCATGTGAAGTAGCTTCCACCTTTTGTATCACTACACGTGGATCGTTGAGTTTAAAAGCAAGTTTTTCAGCCGCGCCGGGATCCCGGGCGGCAATGGTAACCTGTTTCACAGCGGTAAATTCAAGCAGATCCCTCACTGCGGCAGAGCCCATATCTCCCGTTCCGCCTAAAACAACTATTTTCATTTTCTTGACCAACTCCCAAACGTTAACGTTATTATACAGGTATTCTATGCAGGTAAAACAGGTAAAATAAAATATTCGCAACCCATATAAGTATTTCCTGCACAAGGGACAGGGAAAAGACTATCAGCTCTGTCAGCTGAGGAGGTTTGTTAAATGAAGAACTATGAAATGGCTACTTTTGCCGGAGGTTGTTTTTGGTGCATGGTTTCTCCCTTTGAAAAAATGCCCGGCATTAAAAAGGTTAGTTTCCGGGGAACCCCTTTTTAGCACCCTGGAGCAATATGATGCCGGATGCGGCTGGCCCAGCTTTACAAAACCTTTACACCCGGAAAACATTAAGGAAAAAGATGATTACACCCATGGGTTAATCCGCACAGAGGTCCGCAGCACCGGGGCCGACTCCAGGAGAAGCGTCCGTCCGAGACCACTGAAAAAGCCCCAAATTGTGTCATTCTGAATTAACGAAGTGAATGAAGATTCTATTAAGCAACTTAATATCAAGATCCTTCGCTATCGCTCAGGATGACAATAAAAATAGTTCTGGGGACGGTTCGGTGACAGGGGACGGTGACAGGGGACGTGGTGACGGTGGTGACAGGGGACGGTTCTATTGTCACCTTAGTTAGCCGGTCTCTGTCACCGGTCCTGTTTTTCTTTATTTTTCGCGTGGCATGCAAACTATTTCTTTAACAACAGTTTTAAAAAAGTCGTTGGAATGGGCGGGGACGATTACACAGGCAGTGTCGGCTCCCTTGCCGCTCCCGGCTACTGCTATAATTTCTTCACCATAGGAAACAAGCCCGGCATCGAGGGCCATAACTGCAATTTCGACGCAGACTTTTACCCCCTGCCCGAGCATGCGCAATGCATTGGCAATAATCTCAGCAGGATACAACCCTCCGAATTGCATCCGCAAAGCCCTGTCCACCCCTGCCAGCAGGTGTGTGGTAGTTAAAACCTGCGCCCCTTTTTCCTGGAGCTGCTTTCTTTTTTCAGGCGCCATTTCGTTTTTACCAGGAGCAGCAAAACCGGTATGATGGGTAACACACACTACCTCAAGACCCTGATCTAAAAATTTTTCCGCCGTTTCCCCACTGTTGGAAGCTACAACAAGGTACCGGATCCCCAACTCCTTTGCCCGTTTTACCGCTTCTTGAACGGTAGTATCGGTATTTTTAGGTCCCTTATTTTCCCAAAGCAAAATAACCCCTCCTATGTTTACTATTATTTAATATAATAACCAATCTACTACAAAAAGCCCTTGCCAAAAGATAAACCTTTACAGGCCCCTGCCTGGCCACAACGCCGGAATGTAACCCCTGGTTGGAACACGAAGCAATTCCTTTTCAAAAGTACCGGAAGGTGCTATTGGCAAATACTATATGGCCCTTTACCTGCTACAAGGGAACACTGTTTATATAATGGAAGTTGTAGATTGCCGGCAGGATTACTCCTGGCTGCTATAATTTTCCCCAACCGCTTTCCGTAAAGAACCTACATTTTAAGGTATAACAAGGTATAACAAGGTATAGTGTAATTTCTTTAGAAATAATGTAAAATCCTGCCGTGATATTTAACTGAAGTTTTTTGTTTTTGTTTCATGATGCATAATTAGGGAAATTTCTGTATTCCTGCTTCTGTTTTTGCAGGAAAATGGTATAATTCTATTATGGAAAAAATACAACTGCCGGTGATAAAATACACCCACCAGGAAATTAACAAAAAAAGAAACCAGGTCCGAACGGGACTTATCAGTGCTTCCGAAAATGTTACTGGAGGAGAACTTAATTGTCTGGCAAATTCGGACTTAGAACTGCTTTTTCAATTGTACGATAAAATCTTCCTGGGGGGCTATTTTCAAAGCAGCAAATTCCAGGGCAGCATAATTTTTACCCTCTCAACCAGGATGAGAACAAATGCCGGGAAATTGGTGTATCTGAAAAACATAAAATCACAGGATGAAAACCGGGAATATTATGAACTTAAAATAGGGGTTAATCTTTTTTTCCAATATAACCACTTAAACAGGGAAAAGATGGTCAACGGCATTAAAACAAAGGATTCCCTGCACGCACTACAACTGGTATTTGAACACGAACTTTGCCACCTCATCGAAGTACACTGTTTTCAAAAGTCAAACTGCCGTCAGGAACGCTTTAAAACGATAGCCCATAATATCTTCGGACATACTGAAAGCTACCACCAGCTACCTACAAAAAGGGAGGTTGCTGCAAGCCGGTACGATCTCAGAATAGGGGATCAAGTGCATTTTACCCATGAAGGGAAAAAGCACACCGGTATTATCTCCAACATCAACGTACGCGCCACTGTGATGGTGCCGGAGAAAAACGGCAGCTACCGGGATGACAAAGGGAAAAGATATAACAAGTGGTATATCCCCTTAAGCCTGCTAGTAAAAAAGTGACAAAAAGGGACAAGGGACGTTCGAGACCACTGAAAAAGCCCCAATTGTGTCATTCTGAATGAACGAAGTGAATGAAGAATCTATTGAGCAGCTTAAAATTAAGATCCTTCGCTATCGCTCAGGATGACAATAGCGGCAGTTTTTTATAAAACTGGCTTTTTCAGTGGTCTCGACGGTTCTATTGTCACCTTTTAGGTGACAATAGAACCGTCCCCTGTCACCACCGTCACCCCCGCAGTCATTTTCTATTTTAATTCTATTTCCGTGACACATTCTGTTTTGATTTTTTCGACCAGGAACTGGAGGGCATCTAGAACATGGGGCCTGATATCGCCACCGACAAGAACATACATGATCTCATCCCCGACTTCCAGACGACCTTCATTAAGCCATACCCTAACGTAAAAAATGCCCTCCATTAGGCGGGTTTCTGCAACCACCTTTTCCACTTTTTCTGCATCATAGGAAAATTCCATCCCCTTCACCAAAGAGCCGTCATCAACTCCCTGGCGGACTAACCCTTTAGGCGTTTGCCGGACAACGCCGTTATGAACTAAAAACATTCCCACCTTTGAGGCAGCCGGATCTGCTTTGGCCTCACTAAGCCATTTGTCAATGGAAGGCGGCTTTTTTTTATTAACCATGCCATTTTTTCCCCCCTTTTTTGCTCAGAATTGGTTCAAGGCTACCAGCACCGGATCCCAAACGGGGCTAAAGGGGGGAGAATAGGCCAGGTCCATATCAATTAACTGCTCCACAGTGGAACGGTTGGTAATGGCCACAGCTAACATGCCGATCCGCATTGCCGCACCTTTGTAGCCGACGATCTGCGCCCCCAAGAGGCGGCCACTGTCCTGCTCGGCAATTAGCTTCAAATGGATCTCACCTGACACTGGGCAGTAATGAGCTGCTGTCCTGGATTTAATTCGCCTGGAAACATAATTGATCCCCAACTCCCGGCATTCCCTTTCGCTAAGACCGGTACGGGATATTTCCATCTCCATCACCCGGGCGATGGCAGTACCAATTACACCTTTAAAAGAAGCATTGCCCCCGGCAGCGTTTTCCCCGGCAACCCTACCCTGCTTATTGGCGGTGGTGCCAAGGGGTATATATGTTTCCTTTCCGGTAATGAGGTGATGCACCGTTGCGCAATCACCTGCAGCCCATATGTCCTGGGCACTGGTCTTCATTTCTTTGTCCACCAAAATCGCATTTCTTGGGCCCAACTTAATCCCACAGTCTGCGGCAATTTCCGAATTAGGAAGAACGCCAATTGATAACAGAACAAAGTCCGCCTGTATTTCCCCCCTGTCTGTAATAACGCTCCTAACACGGCCATTACCGGAAAAGCCCTGGACGTCCTCACCGGTACGAACATCTAACCCCTGATCCAGGAGATATTTGGTCAAGATTTCAGCCATGTCGGCATCCATGTTGGGGATGATGTGCGGCCCCCTCTGGATCAGCGATACCTGAGATCCCCTATGAAGAAAATTCTCCACCATTTCCAACCCAATGTATCCCCCGCCAATAATAACAATATTCCGGGGTTGGACTTTTTCCAGGTATTCTTTAATATTGAGGCTATCATTAATTGTCCTGAGTGTAAAGATTCCCTCTTGCCTTATCCCTTCCAAAGGGGTAATAAGGGGCCGTGCACCGGTGGCTATGATCAACCGATCATAGTAATCCCCATAGAGCGCATCTTTTTGTAAATCCCGGATGGTTATTTTTTTATTTTGCGGATCAATAGACTCTGCCCTGGAAAATGTATTGACGAAAATATTTTGGTCGGCAAAGCTTTGGACACTACGTGCCAGCAGCTTTTCTTTCGCTGTAACCCTGCCGCCTATGAAGTAGGGAAGCCCACACCCGGCATAAGAAATATATTCATCATCAGTGTAGACAGTAATTGCCAGATCCGGATCTACTCTCCTGGCTTTGGAAGCAGCACTCATACCTGCAGCTACCCCACCAATAATAATAAGTTTTTTCGACATGATAAACCTCCCTGTATAGTATGGACAATGGGCCTATGGTTTCGTTAAACCCCAATTGAATAGTTTATTATGGTTTTTTTATTCCATTGATTATACAACTATTACGACTATTTCGACAAGGGGGACAAATTTCCTTTTGACATATACTTTACCGGCAACTTTTTGGGCGATGCAAGTCACGGAAATAAAGAGCAACAATTTTATTAAAAAATTTATCGTTTATTGCAGGAATAACTATAGGTAATGTAGAACAATAAAGACAAGGTAGCACTAACCTGTCATTAGTAATACAAGCAAAAAACCCGGGCAATAGGAAACGCAGGTGATAGAAACTATAGAACACAAACCAGTAATATAATGGTGGGAAATAATTACTAATATGTTTTCCTTCTTTATTTTGCCCACCTGATAACACTCTTGCTGAATTAATAACACCATTGCTCCGGATTTCATGGTTGGCTTTTTCTTTCCCTGATTTCGAGGCCACTGAAAAAGCCGGTTTTATAAAAAAATGCCGCATTGTCATCCTGAGCAATAGCATTGTCATCCTGAGCAATAGCATTGTCATCCTGAGCAATAGCATTGTCATCCTGAGCAATAGCATTGTCATCCTGAGCAATAGCATTGTCATCCTGAGCAATAGCGAAGGATCTTGGTTTTAAGCCGCTCAATAGATTCTTCATTCACTTCGTTCATTCAGAATGACAGGGTTCCGGGCTTTTTCAGTGGTCTAGGATTGCCTTTGTCACCATGTACCAAATCTAGAAATGGAGGAACTGAACAAATGAAAAAATCTATTTTACTTATTTTGGTCATTGCTTTAACATGCTGCATAGTTGCCGGCTGTGGAGACAACACGGCAACCGGCCCCCCGACCGGCGGAGAGCCCTCCGAAGAAGCCGCGGGAACAACCACCCGTACGGTTACCGACATGGTTGGACGTGAAGTTGAAATACCTGCAACTGTAGAAAAGATTGTTCCTCTGGCCAATACGCCGCGGATGATTACTTACCTGGGACTGGCAGATAAGGTTGTAGGTATCAGCGGGATGGCTGCCGACAATATCACACCCGTTACAGCCTATGCCTATGCCAACAAGGACCTGTGGGCAAACCTGCCTGTTGTTGGCACGGATGCAGCCGGTGCGACCGACTATTACCCGGAAGAGATCATTAGGGTTGATCCCGATATAATTTTATGTTCCTATGCGGCGGATCTGGCAGATGAAATCCAAACAAAAACAGGCATACCGGTAGTTTCCGTACCCATAGGCACTTTGTTTGGGGAGGACTACGAGCAGGCGCTTCGGTTCCTGGCCGATGTTTGCGGGGTCCCGGAAAGGGCGGAAGAAGTCATTGCCTTTATTAACGGTTGCCTCGATGACCTTTATACAAGAACAGCAAACGTGCCCGATGAGGACAAACCCACGGTCTTGGGATCAGCCGCAACTTTTAAGGGACCCCACGGCATAGAAGGCGTTTATGCAAACCACAGCCTGTTTAAAGCATTAAATGCCAATGATGTAACCAGGGAATCTTCCGATCTGGTTGGTGGGGTTTTAGTCGATAAGGAACAGATCATTGGCTGGAATCCCGACTATATTTTCTTTGACTTTACCGGTCTGGAACTCGTCAAAAATGACTTAAAGGAAAACCCGGGCTTTTATGCCCAGCTTAAAGCATTTCAAAACGGGAATCTTTATCAATACCCCAATGCCACCTCCTATTATTCAAACGTGGAGATACCCCTCGTGAATTGTTATTATATTGGAAGCATAATTTTCCCGGAGCAGTTCGAGGACATAACGTTTGAAGATAAGGCTAACGAAATTTTTGAATTCTTCCTTGGGGATAACGACTACCTCAGTAAACTTGAAGCTTTTGGCGCAAGTTACAGTAAAGTAACATTTGGTGAAAGTTAATGGCAGAAAACCACGCTACCCAACTGGAACTATACAAAGGTTTTATTCAACGGAAAAAACAAATCTTTATCATTTCTTTAATCGCAACTTTAGTTATAGCACTGTTTGCAGTCAGTTATGGTTCCCTGAATATCCCCGTTTCCGAAATAATTAATACAATTTTGGGCAAGGGGGAAACACGGTCTCAAACAGTTATTATGAGCATCAGGCTGCCCCGCGTTACAGCAGCAATCCTTGTGGGAGCCGCCCTGGCTGTCTCCGGCGCCGTCATGCAGTGTGTGTTACAAAACCCGCTGGCATCGGCATCGACGCTTGGTGTATCGCAGGGCGCCGCCTTTGGTGCAGCGCTGGGTATTATCGTTTTTGGCGGAGGAGTCGTGCAATCCTCCTCCGCTGCTACAGCGGTTACCATCAACAATCCGTATATAGTAACCCTGTGCGCTTTTGTCTTCGGCTCGCTTTCCACCCTCGTGGTGATCGTCCTTTCCCAGTTTAAAAAGGACCTGGGGCCCGCCGGCCTCATCTTAGCCGGCGTTGCTCTGAGTTCCTTATTTGCCGGCAGCAGCACCTTGCTCCAGTACTTTGCAGATGAAACAAAAATAAGCTCTGTCGTATTCTGGACCTTTGGGAATTTAGGCTCGGCAGGCTGGAAAGAACTTTTCATTCTTTTCCTGGGATTTTCCCTTTCACTACTATATTTTTTAATGAACCGCTGGAACTATAACGCCATGGAAAGCGGGATGGACACGGCAAAAAGCCTTGGTGTTAACACGAGAACGGTCATGATCATCAGCATGGCAATTTGTTCGCTGACAACGGCAATAGCAGTATCCTTCGTGGGCATTATTAGTTTCGTAGGGCTGATAGCCCCTCATATTATGCGCAGGTTTATCGGCAACGATTACCGCTTTCTAATTCCGTGTTCGGCATCTGCCGGGGCGCTACTCCTCATCCTGGCCGACACCTTTGCCAGGTTAATCATTGCGCCGGTTATCCTTCCGATCGGGGCCATCACTTCATTTTTAGGTGCGCCCATGTTCCTTTATCTTTTATTCAGGGGGTTGCAAAACAATGGTTAAAGTAAAAAATATCACCTTTGCCTATAACCAGGGCACAAGAAATATTCTGGAGGAGATCAGTTTCGACATCCAGGAAAACCAGTGTATTGCCATTCTGGGGAATAACGGGGCGGGAAAAAGCACCCTGCTCAAATGCATGAGCCGTATCTGCCCTGCTCAGAAAGGCGTAGTCTATGTGGACGGCAATAACGTTTTTAAAATGACAAGGAACATGATGGCCCAGAATATTTCCTATGTGGCACAAAATAATAAGTCGCATAACATGACTGTCTTTGATACCATTCTTTTAGGCCGCAAACCATATATTAAATGGGATGCAACAGAAAAAGACAAACAAATCGTGCGCGACATAATACAAAAAATGCAGTTGGAGGACTTTGCCTTGCGCAATGTTTCGGAGCTTTCGGGCGGGGAAATACAAAAGGTAATGCTTGCCAGGGCGCTTGCGCAGGAACCAAAGCTCTTGCTTCTTGACGAGCCTACGAGCAACCTTGACCCCCGCAACCAGCATGAAGTGCTGCGCATCGTAAAAATAATTGCCGAGGAACACAATATCAGCGTAGCGATCGTCATCCACGACCTTAACCTTGCCATTCGCTACTGCGACCGTTTCCTATTCCTAAAAGATGCCCACGTTTTTTCCTATGGCGGGCTGGAGGTTATGACCCCGGAAAACATCGAAGCAGTGTATCAGATACACGTTCACTTAATAGATTGCATGGGCATCCCCGTTATAGTCCCCTTCCCCGATGAAGAGGTGACGGTAAATTATACTATGGGGAAGGTTAAGGTTGTGTAGCAATTTCTTCCTGCAAATCGACGACAATTACCTGCGGCCTGGCAAAAAACCTTACCGGCGGGGTGATAGTTCCTATTCCGTTGGAAACAATAACTTTTAGGCCGGCAGTATCCACAACCCCCGTGCGGTATTTCTGACCGTATTTAGAAGGAAGAATTGGGGCCCATAGTCCAAAAAAAGTAATTTGGCCGCCGTGGGTATGGCCTGCAAAGACCAGATCAACTTTATCGGTTTTCATTTCCTCAACATAGTCGGGATTATGTGTTACCAGGACCACAAAATCATCACCTTTTGCATCGGCAACAGTCGGTTCAAGGTCCTGGATATCCTCATAATAATCGCCGACACCCCCAACCTTGATCCGATCACCATTTTTCTTTAGCCAGTAAGCCGCGTTATTGAGCTGATAGATCCCGGCTTCCCCCATGCACCGTTTGGTTAATTCAGCACCCGCCCAATAGTCATGGTTCCCAAAAACGCCATAAACCCCTAGGGGCGCCTCCAATTTTTCCAGGGCCTTAAAACATGGTTCTATATAATTTCGATTCCTGTGAACATAATCACCGCCAAGCAAAATAATATCCGGCTGCAACTTGTTAACCCGTTTAACGAGTTTGTCAAGCCTGGCCTTAGAAAAATAGGGCCCATGGTGTATGTCCGTCAAAAAGACTATTCTGCCACCCAGAAACCCCGGCGGAATATCCTGGTTTCGGTAGGTGATGAACTTTTCTTCAAGCAAAAACGGCTCCAAAAAAATATACACTGCCAGGAAAAGTCCAATGAAAGAAAAGAAAAAAATAATTTTCCTCATCCCTTTAAGTCGTTGTCAACGCCCACGTTGAATCAACCTCCGTAAATTTCGTAGCCCCACTCCATGAACCTTTTGCGCATAAAGGCCATGATTTCATCCAGTTTGACGTTCATCAGAATTTGGGGAGCAGGTAATTCTTCTAAAATACTGTCACGATATCTTTTTCCGCTGTCAAGCTGGTCGAGAACCAGCACAAAGCCCTTGTCCTTTTCAGACCGGATCAGGCGGCCAAATTGCTGGCGAAGGGTATTTTTCACGTCCACCAGAAGCAGATCATGAAAAGGATTTAAGCCTGCCTGTAAAAAATATTGGGAACGAGCCTTGAGCAAAGGGTCGTTTTGAAAAGGAAAAGATAGTTTGTCGATAATAATGCAGCTTAGCGCCGGGCCGGAGATATCTACCCCCTCGAAATAGCCCCGTGAACCGAAAAGAACGGCATTTTCATCCTGCCGGAAATATTTTAGATCCCCGCTTCTAGAACGATCCACCCCTCCTAAGACGCTGATACCTGCCCTTTCTAATGGATCCCTTACAATATCGCTCACCTGCTGCAGGCGTTCCAGGCTGGTAAAAAGGGCCATGGTGCGCCCCCCGAGCATTTTAGCGACTAAGATCACTACTTTTGCTGCATATTCCACAAATTTGGGATTACTATAGCCTGGGGAGTCGGAGGGTATGACCAGGACACTATTCTGCCGGTAGTCATAGACATCGGGGAGAGGATCGGCAAAAACCACCCTTTCCTCCTCCATCCGCTCAAACCCCAGGGCCCGCACACTCCGGGCATACCCGTTTTTTTCTGCTAAAGTAGCGGAGGTAAGGAGCAGCGATTCACACCCGGAGAGCACTTTACTGTAAAATAGACCTGCCACCTCCAGGGGGGCTATACAAAAAGACCATTTATTCCGTGAACATTCCAGATAGCTGCAATTGTTTTCCTCCTTTTCCCTTTCCCCCCTGAAACAATCTTCTAAGATCCCGGACCAGGCGCGGCAGGTCTGCATATACTCCCCGCCTTGCTGAAATAGCGAAGTTTTCTCAAAGTCTTCATCCTTAGAACATATTTCTGTTAATATTTCTTCCAGAAGTTGGGCTAGCCTTGCAAGCCCGGACGACAGGGACGAAACCGCTGCTTCCAATTCGTCAAATTTTTGGGGAATTTCCAGGCGCTTAATATATTTATCCTGGTGTAATCTTTCCAATAATAATGAAATATCTTCTGCATATTGCCTGATTTTTTTAACGGTATTCAGCGCAGGGGTAAGCTCCAGGGTGGGTAGAAGCTTACGCCCATAAAAATGCAGGTAGTGCAAATAGCCCCTGTTCTCTTTTTGCACCAGCCTGCTCATTAACTGGGCAAGTTCCAAAGAGGAGACCTCCCGGGTAAAGGCGGCAAAGGACTTTTCCTCCAAAGCATGGGCCTCATCGGCGATCAGATGTTTTATGGGAGGGTAGCTGTCGGGCCAGGTTAAAAGCAAGGAGTGGTTGATCAGGCAAAGATGGGCCTTTTGCATCATCTTTACTTTGCGGCGGTAGAAACATTCATTTTTATAGCGGCAATCGTTACCGTTGCAGTCTTCCCTGCGACAGCCAACCATGCTAATCAAATAGTTGAGATAGGGATTGTTTAGCCTGAGCCAATAGGAGATGTCCTCTAGCACACCAGTGGTTGTCCGTTTGCTCCAGTTTTGGAGATAACTTCCGGCCAGGCGGGCTTCCAGACCCCCACCGGGGTTCTCCGTTTCTTCTTCCACCCGGCGGCGGCAAGCATAGTTTGAAAGGCCCTTCATGTCCGTAAAACGAATCTTCTCCAGGCCCAAAATAGCAGCAATCCTGGGCAGTTCGTCGATCACTTGCTGCTGCAAATTCTTGGTGTTGGTACTGATAAAAACCTGTTTTTTCTGTTTCACGGCAAAAATGAGAGCAACCAGCAGGTAGGCCAGGGTTTTGCCGCTTCCGGTGGGGGCCTCTATGAAGACGGCCTGTTTCCCCTGGAATGAGTCGGCAACGCAAAGGGCCATCTGCAGTTGCTGCGGTCTAAAACGATAACCCGGGAAATAATCCTGCCAGGCCTTTTCGTTTTTTAGGAGGTGTTCCAGGTCATCAAAAGTATAACTGGACCAGGGCTCGTCCCTTTCATCATCAGGGATGGTGCTC
>JBMNNS010000049.1:0-12196 GCA_050942625.1 Dethiobacteria bacterium | reverse complement strand
AACTGCCTGGGGAAGGATCCTTATTCCATGGTATATCCATGCGTCCTGGTAAACCCCTTATTTACGGCATGAGTAAAGGTAAGCCTATCTACGGGCTTTCCGGTAACCCTGTTTCCGCCATGTTTGGTTTTATGTTATTTGTGGAGCCTGTTTTACGCTATATGCAGGGTCTGAGCCCCTTTCCGCCGTTTCCTCCCTATGTGGAAGCTTGTTTGGATACCAACCTATCTTCCCCTGGTGGGAGGGAGGATTATGTGCGGGTGAGGTTATCCCGTAGCAATGCCGAAGGCAGCGAAAACAGCTTGCCGTTAGCAACTCCTGTTTTCGGCGGCCCCGGATTACTTAGCCCTGTCGTAAAGGGAGATGGCTATTTTGTCATCCCCAGGGATATAGAAGGTCTGCAAAAGGGGAGCAAAGTTAAGGTGTTTCTGATCTGATAACCCTGTTAGCATAAAAGTTTGCTGTAGAAGATCAGGAGGTATAATTGGGTTGGGTAGGAAAATTTATCTCAGTACATTGCCGCTGTCTCAGGCACAGGATATTTTTTTTAATAGGGCTTTAAAAAAGGAGTTACAAGCGGAAACAATTAATACTATAGTATCTTGCGGGCGCATTACTGCTGAACCTGTTTTTGCACGCCTTTCCTCCCCCCATTATCATGCTGCTGCAATGGATGGTGTAGCTGTCAAAGCTCAAGATACTTTTGGTGTAACAATGACCTCCCCAAAACAGCTTTCTATAGGCGAAAATGCTTTTTATATAGATACGGGGGGGGCTCTTCCACCAAACTGTGATGCTGTTATTATGATCGAAGATGTTTATTACCCTGATCAAACGAATCCCAATATAATAGAAATAAGGGAGCCTGCCACTCCCTGGCAACATGTGCGTTCCATAGGTGAAGATATTGTGGCGACAGAAATGATTTTGCCTTCTTACCATCTGATCAGGCCTCTAGACGTGGGGGCACTTTTAAGCGGAGGTATTTTCCAGGTCAAGGTAATCAAAAAGCCGCTGGTGTCTATCATCCCCACCGGTTCGGAACTTGTCCCTCCCGGCAACGAACCTGGCCCAGGGCAGATAATTGAATCCAATTCGTATACCTTTCAAGCAGCCGTTGAAAACTGGGGTGGAGAAGTAAACCGTTTACCGATCGTTAAAGATGATCAGGAACAGTTAAAAAAGGCTTTTGCTTCTGCTGCTGTGGATAGCGATCTTGTTTTAGTCAGTGCTGGTTCTTCAGCAGGAAGGAAGGATTTTACAGTAAAAATACTTGAGGAATTAGGTGAAGTTCTGGTCCATGGTGTGGCTATAAAGCCCGGCAAACCGGTCATTTTGGGTATGATTGGCGCTACCCCGGTGGTAGGTGTTCCCGGCTACCCGGTGGCAGCCTATATGACTATGGAGCTTTTTGTGAAACCTTTGTTATATTTCTGGCAGAAACAAAAACCGCCGCAAACTGATGTTTTAAAGGCAACCAGTACCCGACGTGTTCTTTCCTCCATAAAGGAGGAGGAGTTTTTACGTTTAAAGGTAGGAAAGGTTGATGACGTTTTTGTAGCGACTCCCCTACCCCGGGGGGCAGGGGTAAGTATGTCGCTGGTAAGGGCGGACGGTATAGCAACTATCCCCCAGGATAAAGAAGGCATTGAAATTAAAGAAACTGTGGAAGTAAAACTATGGCGTTCAAAAGAAGAAATTAACAATAATATTGTTTGCCTGGGAAGCCATGACCTGAGTCTGGATATTCTTTCCGACTACCTGAACAGGAGGGGGAGCGGTTACACCCTTTCTTCTGCTCATGTAGGGAGTATGGGCGGCATTTTTGCCCTAAAAAGAGGCGAAACCCATCTTGCAGGTATGCACCTGCTTGATGAGGAAAGCGGTGTTTACAATATTCCATATTTGGAGCGTTTTCTTCCGGAAATGGAACTTTACCTGGTTCATTTAGCAAAAAGAGAACTGGGTTTGATAGTGGCTCCCGGTAACCCTTTAGGTATATTTTCTCTAGAAGATTTTTACCGTCAGGATGTCGTTTTTATCAACCGCCAAAGGGGTGCCGGGACAAGGATCTTTTTAGATTTCATGCTTCAGAAAAAAATGCTTGATCCGGCCGGTATCAGGGGATATGAAAGAGAGGAATACAACCATCTTTCCGTTGCCGCCGCCGTGGCGGCCGGAAGTGCGGATGTCGGTTTGGGGATCAGAGCAGCGGCTGTAGCCCTTGGGGTTGACTTTATTCCCATAGCGCAAGAATCCTATGAACTGGCTATTCCTGCTGACTTTTACCATTCTGCCAAATGTGGTGAACTGCTGGAAATCATAGCGTTGCCTGCTTTTAGAGAATCAGTAGAAAAAATGGGCGGTTATGATTTGAAAAGGAGCGGCGAACTGGTTTGGAAAAATAAGTAGTAGAATAAGGGGGGCCCTTAGTTGGAAAGTAAAAAGAAGGGCAAGATCCACGTTGCCGTTTTGACAGCCAGTGATCGTAGTTATAGCGGTGAAAGGGAGGATCTTAGCGGAAAGGCAATTGTAGAAATTTGCCGGGGTTTAGGCTGGAAAGTAATTTCTACCAGTGTTGTTCCTGATGATCAAGGTGCCTTGCGGGAGGAAATAATCAGGTTGGCAGATGAAGTTAGGGCTAATTTGATACTGACAACAGGGGGAACCGGCCTGGCCCCCAGGGACTTTACCCCTGATGCAACTTTGGAAGCCATAGATAAGGAGGTCCCCGGGCTGGCAGAGGCAATGAGGATGGAAAGTCTGAAAAAAACCCCACATGCTATGCTTTCCCGGGCTGTTTGTGGTGTCAGGGGCAGCACGCTGATTGTAAATTTGCCTGGAAGCCCCAGGGCGGTCAGGGAATGTTTGGAGGTTATTGTTCCTGCAATTCCCCATGCCCTGGAACTTTTGGAGGGGGAAGTTGTGGACTGTGCTGCCCCTGAAAATACGGGGGATGGATAGTCTATTTCCCTTAAAAAATTTTCCGGGATGTTTTACTGGGGAAAATACTCCCCGGTGGATTTTAGCACCTGCAAAAACAGGTGTTTTTTTTATTTGTTCCGGGTAGAAAATACATATTTTATAATCGGCTGGAAATAATACTAAGTATTCACGGATTGTATTTTATAACCAATTTCCTTGCATTGAGGAATATAAAGGAAAAAGGAGAAAAGAGAAAAATTACTTATATAAATTTCCCTAATTAATTGTAGAAAGCTTTTTTGGCTTTTTTTTTGGTTTGCTTCTTGGGGTTGTAAACTATAATATAATTGTTAGCACTCACTTAAGATGAGTGCTAACAAAAGGGGTAAAAACTTAACTATAAATTGGTAAGGAGGTATTTTTATGAACCTGAAGCCATTGGGCGACAGAGTAATCATTAAGGTTTTGGAAGAGGAGGAAAAAACCAGTTCCGGTATTGTCCTTCCCGACAAGGCCAAGGAAAAACCACAAGAGGGTGAGGTTAAAGCAGTAGGCCCTGGTAAAACCCTTGATGATGGTTCAAAATTGGAAATGGAAGTCAAGGTGGGAGACAAGGTTGTCTTTTCTAAGTACGCAGGCACTGAAATGAAAATCCAGGGGGAAGAATATTTAATTTTGCGTCAGGACGACATTTTAGCAGTTTATGCTTAAAGCAGTTTGTTTTTACCTAAGCTAAATACTTAATTGGATAATACTTAAAGGAGGTTAAATTTATTCATGGCCAAAGATATTTTATTTCGTGAAGAGGCACGCCAGGCGCTTGAAAGAGGAGTAGATCAACTGGCTAATACAGTGAAGGTTACCCTCGGACCTAAAGGACGCAATGTTGTTCTTGATAAAAAGTTTGGTTCACCACAGATTACTAATGACGGAGTGACTATTGCCCGTGATATAGAGTTGGAAGATCCTTTTGAAAATATGGGCGCACAGCTTGTAAAAGAGGTCGCCAACAAAACCCAGGATGTAGCTGGGGACGGTACTACCAGTGCTACCTTGCTGGCGCAATCAATTATCAAGCTGGGTATTAAAAATGTGACGGCAGGGACGAACCCCATGTTTTTAAAAAAGGGGATTGACAAGGCTGTAGAAAAAGTCCTTGATTACCTCAAAGAGCAAAGCAAACCTGTGGAAAGCCGGGAGGCAATTGCCCAGGTAGCGGCTATTTCAGCTGATGATGAAGCGATCGGTGAGCTGATTGCCAATGCCATGGAAAAGGTCGGCAAGGACGGGGTTATTACCGTCGAGGAATCCAAGGGTTTTGTTACAGATCTCAAGGTAGTAGAAGGTATGCAGTTTGACAGGGGTTACATTTCCCCCTACATGGTAACGGATACCGAAAAAATGGAAGCCGTTTTGGAAGATCCCATGATTATGTTAACCGATCGTAAGATCAGCAATATACATGATATACTGCCCCTGCTGGAAAAAATAGTCCAAAGAGGGAAGCCCATGCTGCTTATAGCTGAGGATGTTGAGGGCGAGGCTCTGGCTACCCTCGTTGTTAATAAAATACGTGGTACTTTTACCTGTGTAGCTGTTAAAGCCCCCGGTTTTGGTGATCGTCGTAAGGCCATGTTGGAGGATATAGCTGTTTTAACAGGTGGCCAGGTTATTTCAGAGGACCTGGGAATTGACATTAAAAATGTAGATATTGACATGTTGGGTTCGGCCCGTCAGGTTATTATTGGCAAAGAAGAAACAGTAATTGTCGATGGCGCCGGTTCTCCAGAGAATATTGAAAAACGTATTAAACAGATTAGGGTCCAAATCGAAGACACCACTTCCGATTTTGATAGGGAGAAACTGCAGGAACGCCTGGCTAAATTAGCTGGAGGGGTAGCTGTCATCGAAGTTGGTGCCGCAACTGAAACCGAAATGAAGGAAAAGAAACTTCGCATTGAGGATGCTCTTTCTGCTACAAAAGCAGCTGTTGAAGAAGGTATTGTTGCCGGTGGCGGCGTGGCTTATTTAAATTCCATTGATGCCTTGGATGATCTTAACTTAGAAGGTGACGAAGCAGTAGGTGTTCAAATTGTCCGTCGTTCCCTTGAAGATCCCATGCGCTATATTGCAGAAAATGCCGGCCAGGAAGGCTCCATTGTAGTCGGAAAAGTAAAAGAAATGGAAAAAGGTATGGGCTTCAACGCCATTACAGGAAAATACGAGGATATGTTTGCTGCAGGCATTGTGGATCCTGCAAAAGTTGTCCGCTCCGCAATCCAAAATGCCGCCAGTATTGCCTCCTTGTTCATCACTACCGAATCCGTTGTTGCTGACAAGCCAGAAGAAAATAACCAGTTCCCTGGAGCAGCAGCTGGAATGGGTGGTATGCCGCCAATGTAAAAGGTGACAGGTGACAGGGGACGGTTCTCTTGTCACCCTCCCGCCGCTTTAAGAAAACAGGTCAACTGCCTTTATGGTGGTTGGCCTTTTTTGTTGCCAAAAAGGGTAAAATACATTTGTGATTTATAATTGATATAACAAGTGTTTACAAGTATAATAATGATGAATAATGATGAATAATGATGAATTCGGAAAAAAGTGGTATAAGAGTGTGTTGATTAAGATTAAAGGGGACTTTTGCTGTGAAAAAATTTATTGAAAATAGCATTCAGGAAATTAGGGAAAAGGTAAAGGGAGGAAAGGCTGTCTGCGGCCTTAGCGGAGGGATCGACTCCTCTGTTGCGGCGATGCTTGTACACAAAGCTATTGGCCCAAGGTTAACTTGTATCTTTGTAGACACCGGATTATTGCGCAAGGGCGAAAAAGAGCAGGTCCTCTCTATCTTTGGCAAATTTAATTTACAGATCAGGGCTGTGGATGCAGCCCATGAATTTTTAAATCTCCTCCAGGGCGTTACTGACCCTGAAAGGAAAAGGAAAATTATTGGAAACCACTTTATCCGTGTTTTTGAAAGGGAAGCAGCAAAACTTGGGAAAGTCGACTTCCTGGTGCAAGGAACCCTTTATGCTGATCTTCTTGAAAGCGGAACCGCTACAAAAGAAGTGATCAAATCGCATCACAATGTAGGGGGACTTCCAGAAGATATGCGATTTACTTTAGTCGAACCGTTGAAAAGCCTCTATAAGGATGATGTGCGCCGGGTTGCTACAGAGCTAGGACTGCCGGAAGAGATCGTTTGGCGGCATCCTTTCCCAGGCCCTGGTTTGGCGGTCCGTATTTTGGGGGAGGTAACACCGGAAAAAATAGCTATTTTGCAGGAGGCGGAAGCCATTATTGAAGAAGAAATAAAAAAAGCAGGCCTATACCGTAAAATATGGCAAGCTTTTGCTGTTTTACCCGGTATTTTCAGCGTAGGGATAAAGGATGGCCGCAGGGTTTATGGCCATACTATTGTTCTGCGTGCGGTTACAAGCAAGGACGGAATGACAGCAGACTGGTTCCGTTTCCCTTACGATGTTTTAGAATCCATCTCCCAAAGGCTTGTGCAAAAGATTCCCCAGGTTAACCGCTTTGTCTACGATATGACTGTTAAACCGCCCTCCACTATCGAGTGGGAGTAACATAGGTGCAGGGATAGTTCGTTCTAGCCTTGTCTGTTAAATATGGTTTCCATAATAGATGGTGGTATAAGAACGCAGGTCAATAAAAATAACTCAGGCAAAAGTCTGGGTGGGTCAGGTGTTAAATTATGAAGGCAAAAAATGCAATAGTAAGTGTTGTTATGGGCAGTGATACCGACTTACCTGTTATGTTGCAGTGTTTAAAGGCCCTGGAGAGGTTTGGCCTCCCAGCTGAGGTTCTCATTTCCTCGGCTCATCGTTTGCCAGAGGAAACGGCTACGTTTGCTAAAAATGCTGCTGGCCGGGGAATAAAGGTGATCGTTGCCGGGGCGGGTTGGGCTGCCCACCTTGCCGGGATGATTGCTGCCTTTACCCCTTTGCCCGTTATTGCGGTGCCCCTGAGCGGGTCGGCCTTGAATGGGGTGGATGCTCTTTATGCCACTGTTCAGATGCCCAAAGGGGTACCTGTTGCTACGGTAGCTGTTGACGGGGCCTATAACGCCGGGGTTTTAGCAGCCCAGATCATTGGCGTTGGTGATCCGTCCATCAGGGAAAAGGTCCAGCAGTATAAATTGGAACTTGCTGAACAGGTTAGGGACAAAAACTTTGAGCTCCAGAAACTGGGATACGAGGCTTACCTTCAGAGTAAAAAATAAAAGAAGATTAATAAAGCGGCTGCCTGGCAGTCTAAAAATACTGGATTTTGAGGAAGGGTTATTACTTTATGTCCGCAATAAAACGTTTAGCTGTTTGCCATAATAAAAACAGTTTGATGTCTGGTAAAATAAAGGAGGCCTGCGGCGTTTTTGGTGCTTTTGCACCAGGTAAAAACCTATCCCAAGCAACCGTTTATGCCCTCTATGCCCTCCAGCACCGTGGGCAGGAAAGCGCCGGCCTGGCAATAAGCGATGGCCAAAAGATTTACTTAAAGAAAGGTATGGGGCTTGTTTCAAAAGTATTTTCGGGCCCTCTTGGATTGGAGGATGTTAATGCAGTGGCTTCCGTTGGCCATGTCCGCAATTCTATAGATGGCGACAGCCAGCCGGAAAATACACAACCCCTTCTTGTCAGATACCGCGGGGGCCACTTAGCTATTGCCCATAATGGTAATATTATCAATGCCGAAAAATTAAGGGCAAAATTAGAAAATGAAGGCTCCATCTTTCAAACTACCACGGACAGCGAGCTGGTTACCCACCTTATTGCCCGCTATGGATCGGATGACCTGCCTTCTTCCCTGAAAAATATATTACCCTTACTTAAAGGGGCATATTCTTTCGTTTTTTTGACCGAAAAAAAACTGGTGGGGGTGCGGGATCCCCATGGTATCAGGCCCCTTTCTCTGGGACGCTGGGAGGGGCACTATGTGCTTGCTTCCGAAACTTGTGCTTTTGATACTATTGGTGCAGAATTTATCAAAGAGGTCAACCCTGGTGAAATGGTAATAATCTCAAGGGAAGGGCTGGAAAGTATCCAGTTTTTAGCTTCCAACAGCACTGCCCTTTGTATCTTTGAATTTGTTTATTTTGCCCGGCCTGACAGCGACATACAGGGGAAAAATGTCCATCTAGTTCGCAAAGAGCTGGGAAGGCAGCTTGCCAGGGAGCACCCCCTGCAGGCGGATCTAGTTACAGGGGTTCCGGATTCCAGCCTGGCAGCAGCTTCCGGGTTTGCTGAAAGGGCAGGCCTTCCTTATGAGATGGGCCTGATTAAAAATCGCTATATTGGCCGCACCTTTATCCAGCCGGATGAAGGGATCCGCAACACGGGGGTGCAGCTGAAATTAAACCCTGTTCAAAAAGTAGTTCAGGGAAAAAGTATTGTGGTAGTAGATGACTCGATAGTAAGGGGAACGACGAGCAAAAAAATCATAAAGATGTTCTTTAAAGCCGGAGCAAGGGAGGTCCATTTGCGGATTAGCTCCCCGCCGATCATCTCACCATGTTATTATGGCATTAATATCCAAACATCCGAGGAATTAATTGGCAGCAAGAAAGAGGTAGAGGAAATACGCCGGGAACTGGGAGCTACTTCCCTGGGCTATTTAAGTGCCAGGGGTATGTTGGAAGCAGTTGGAATGCCGGCAAAAAATGCCTGTATGGGCTGTTTTTCCAGGAAATATCCTATTTAAGGGGCTGTTTGCATGGCTGGTGAGAGTTTTGACTATAAAAAAGCTGGGGTTGATATTGAAGCTGCCGAAAAGATGGTAGAAGGTATTAAGGGTATGGTTTGGACCACCTTCAGGCCAGGGGTATTAACAGAAATAGGTGGTTTTGCGGGCCTCTTCGAGCCGGATCTGCAGTTATATGAAAATCCGGTTTTTGCTGCTGCAACTGATGGAGTTGGAACAAAACTAAAAATTGCCTTTATGCTGGGTAAGCACGATACCGTTGGAATAGATCTGGTAGCGATGTGCGTTAACGATCTATTGGTTCAAGGGGCTGCCCCTTTATTTTTCCTGGATTACTTGGCTGTGGGCAAGCTTGAGCATTCCCTTGTTACAGAAATAATTAGTGGCGTGGTGGAGGGTTGCCGGCAAGCCGGTTGTTCCCTTTTGGGCGGTGAAACAGCTGAAATGCCTGGTTTTTACAGTGAAGGGGAATATGATCTGGCCGGTTTTGCTGTAGGCATAGTTGACAAAGAAAAAATAATTAGTGGCCAGGAAATAGCTCCTGGCGATCTTCTCCTGGGCCTTTCTTCTACCGGATTGCATAGTAACGGCTATTCCCTTGTACGCAAAGTGCTGTTAGAACATGCCGGACTTTCCCTGCAGGCCCAAATTCCTGGGCTTGATACCACTTTAGGCGAGGAATTATTAAAGCCAACCGCAATCTATGCTCCTCTGCTCCTTCCCCTTTTACAGGAGTATAAAATCAAGGGGTTGGCACACATTACCGGTGGGGGAATGGGCAATAACCTTCAGCGGGTTTTGCCCGTGGGCCTGAGGGCTATTGTTAAAAGCGGCAGTTGGGAAGTCCCGGCCATCTTTCCCCTCATCCAGGAATTGGGGAATGTAAAAGAGGAGGATATGCTACGCACCTTTAACATGGGGGTAGGCATGATTCTTGTTGTCCCACCGGAAACTTGTGCTCCATTGTTAAGGCAAATAGAGAAAAAAGGAACTGCTGCCTGGGAAATAGGCCTGATAGAGGAAGGCGAGGCAGGAAAGGTTTCTGTGGTTATCGAATAGGAGATGAGGTGAGCGAAAAGGATGAAAATGGCTGTGCTTGCTTCTGGATATGGAAGCAATTTGCAGGCTATCATGGATGCTGTGGATAGGGGGCAAATTACGGGTTCCCTGGAACTGGTGCTTAGCGACAACCAGAATGCTTATGCTCTTGAAAGGGCTAAAAACAACGGTATCGAGGCCCTCTACCTGGACCCGGACGACTATGAAAATAGGATAGCCTATGATAAGGCCCTAGTTGCCCGGCTACAGGAAAAAAAAATAGAGCTGGTGATCCTTGCTGGTTTTATGCGCGTGTTATCCCCTGTTTTTATAAAGGAATACCGGGGTAGAATCATGAACATCCATCCCTCCCTGCTTCCTGCTTTTCCAGGGGTAAACGGCGTGGGGCAGGCTCTTGCGTATGGTGTAAAGGTAAGCGGTTGCAGTGTTCATTTTGTTGATGAAGGTCTTGACGAGGGACCCATTATCCTCCAGGAAGCTGTGCCTGTTTTTGATCATGATACGGAAGAATCCTTGCAGCAACGTATTCATGAGGTTGAGCACCGCCTTTACCCACGGGCAATCCAGCTTTTTATAGAGGGTAAATTACGTTTAGAAGGGAGAAAATGTCTAATTAATGAAAACTAAAAAGGCACTAATTAGTGTTTCAGACAAAACAGGTGTAGTAATTTTCTCTCAAGAACTGATTTCCATGGGGTGGGAAATTATTTCAACTGGCGGAACGGCCCGGACCCTGAGGGAAAATGGTATTAAAGTCCAGGATGTCAGTGAGTTAACAGGTTTTCCTGAGATCCTGGAGGGAAGGCTAAAAACACTTCACCCCCTTGTTCATGGAGGAATTTTGGCCCGCAGGGATCTTGCACTTCACAGACAACAGATGCAGGAACATAATATTGTGGGCATTGATCTGGTAGCAGTTAACCTTTACCCCTTTGCGGAGGTAACAGCCAAAGAAGGGACTACTCTGGAGGAAGCTATTGAGAATATCGATATTGGTGGGCCTACCATGGTCAGAGCTGCTGCCAAAAATTATCGTGATGTAATTGTCATTGTCGAGCCTTCGAGTTACAGCCAAGTTATAGAGGAATTAAGACAAAAAGATGATATATCACTTTCCAGGCGTTTTGAATTGGCCGTGGAAGCTTTTTTACATACTGCTTACTATGATAGCCTTATCAGCAATTACCTTTGGAAAAAAATTCCCAGGAAAGCCCTCGCTCCCCCATTAATTACCTTGCCGTTTAAGAAAGAAAAGGAACTACGTTACGGGGAAAACCCTCATCAAAAAGCATCTTTTTATATTGAGCCTATGCCGCCCCAAAGTTCTATTGCGATGGCAAAACAGCTGCAAGGCAAGGAATTGTCCTTTAACAATATCAACGATCTTCATGCCGCCTGGGAAATGGTCAGGGAATTTGAAGAACCTACTGTTGTTGCTGTTAAACATGCCAACCCCTGTGGAGTTGCCAGTGCAGATTCTCTGGCAAAAGCTTACCAGAAGGCGCATGATGCCGATCCAATTTCTATTTTTGGAGGGATAGTTGCTTTAAATAGGGAGGTGGATCAGGAAACTGCCACCCTTATGCAAAAAATATTTCTGGAGGTTATTGCTGCACCCTCTTTTTCCGCAGCGGCTTTGGAAATATTTTCTTCCAAAAAAGACGTACGCCTTTTGCAAATACCCTTAATGCCAGCTGAAAACGTTGCACAAGGGCTAGACTTTAAAAAAGTAAGCGGTGGACTTCTTTTACAGGATGATTTAGCAGAAACCTACAACACAGAGCAGTGGCGTGTAGTAACCAGCCGGGAACCAACCGAGAAGGAAATGGAGGACCTTCTCTTTGCCCTTAAGGTTGTTAAGCATATAAAATCAAATGCAATTGTGATCACCAAACGACAGCAAACGCTTGGAATCGGAGCAGGGCAGATGAGCCGGGTCGGTTCGGTTCAAATTGCCGTTAAGCAGGCTGGGGAGAACACTAAAGGGAGTGTTTTAGCTTCCGATGCCTTCTTCCCCTTCAAGGATGGGGTAGAAATTGCCGCCGCCGAGGGTGTTACAGCTATCATCCAGCCTGGAGGCTCAAACCGTGATCAGGAAGTAATCGAAACGTGCGAAAAATATGGTATTACCATGATTTTTACCGGCAGAAGGTATTTTAAACACTAGGTGACAGGGGATAGTTCGAGACCACTGGAAAAGCCGGTTTTATAAAAAACTGCCGCCATTGTCGTTCTGAGCATAGCATTGTCGTTCTGAGCATAGCATTGTCGTTCTGAGCATAGCATTGTCGTTCTGAGCGGTAGCGAAGGATCTTAGTTTTAAGCTGCTTAATAGATTCTTCATTCACTTCGTTCATTCAGAATGACAGAATCACTTCGTTCATTCAGAATGACAGAATCACTTCGTTCATTCAGAATGACAGAATCACTTCGTTCATTCAGAATGACAGAATCACTTCGTTCATTCAGAATGACAGAATCACTTCGTTCATTCAGA